>JANLZT010000216.1:0-5540 GCA_031366465.1 Betaproteobacteria bacterium
GTTGTCAGGCTGCGGCGCCATCCGCAATGCCGCAAGCCCCAGTCACCAGCTACCCGAGAGTAGGTCGATCATCGCGGGCTCTGTCCGCAGGGTCACTTCATCGCTCGGGTGGGCCACCCCCGCCAAAACTTGCACAAGAGGTCGAGACATGCATCAGCGTCGTTCACTGTCCCAAATCATTGCACTTCCACTCCTTTGCGCGGCCGCCCTGGCGTCGGCGCAGGAGGCCGAACCCGGCTGGGCCAAGGGGCGACCCAAGACCGATATCGCCATGAAGATGGCGCCGGTGCCGGCATTCCCGATCCCCACTGCGGCCGCTGATCTGCCGACCAAGAAGTTCAAGCTGCCGCCGGGTTTCAAGGTCGAGACCTGGGCCTCGGGCGTGCTCGACGCTCGCGACCTGCGGCAGGGTGACAAGGGCAACGTCTTTGTCAGCACGCTGTTTGTCGGCAACAAGGTCTACGTGCTGCCTGAAAAGGCGGTGGACGGCAAGCGCGAGCCCAAGGTCATCATCGACAAGACCGAGCAGGCCACCGGCATCGAGTTCTACAAAGGCACGCTGTTCTTTGCCACCAACAAGAAGATCGTGCGCTACGACAACGTCGAGGACAAGCTCGGCAATCTCGGCGAGCCGACGGCGGTGTTGACCGACAAGCTGCCGGGCGGCAGCGACCACAGCTGGAAGTACCTGCGCGTTCACGACAACAAGCTGTACTACAACATCGGCGCACCCTGCAACATCTGCGACCCTGGCGAGTTCGCCAAGATCTACCGCATGAACCTCGACGGTTCGGGCAACGAGACCATCGCGGCTGGCGTGCGCAACACGGTCGGCTTCGACTTCGACCCGAAAACGGGGGATCTCTGGTTCACCGACAACGGCCGCGATTGGTTGAGCGAAGAGCTGCCGAATGACGAGCTGAACCATGTCACGAAGCCCGGCAAGCAGCACTTTGGCTACCCGTATTGCCACCAGGGCAACCTGCCCGATCCCGAGTTCGGCTGGGGCAAGTCCTGCGACGACTACACCAAGCCGGTGGCACTGACCGGGCCGCACGCCGGCACGCTGGGGCTGAAGTTCTACACCGGCAAGATGTTCCCGGCCAAGTACCAGGGGGCGATGTTCATTGCCCGCCACGGCCCGTGGAATCGCACCAAAAAGTATGCCGATGTGATGGTCGCGTTCCCGGACGGCAAGGGCGGCGCCAAGCTCGAGCCGTTCATGACCGGTTTTGTCGAGAACAACGGCTACCTCGGTCGGCCGGTGGATTTTCTGGTGATGAAGGATGGCTCGCTGCTGGTCAGCGATGACCACGCTGGCGCGATCTATCGCATCAGCTACGCCGGGAAGTGAGTTGATCGCCTGGCGATTCGCTGCGGCTGCGGCTGCTGCCGCAGCCGCCCTGGCAGTGCTCGGGTTGGCGGCGCCATGGCCTGCGAATGCGCAGGCTAAAAAGGCCGCCGCTGGCACGGCGGCGGCTTCGGCGGCTCGCGCTGCCAGCGCTGCGGCTGCGGCTGGCACTGCGCTCTATGGCGAGCGCTTCCGAAACGTCTGCGCGGCTTGCCATGGCGCCGACGGCCGCAGCGACATGGCCGGCACGCCGGTGCTGGCCGGGCAGTATTCGCTCTACACCATCACGCAGTTGTTTCTCTTCCGCGAAGGCCGTCGCACCAACGAGGCGATGGTCGCGCTGGCCAAGCCCATGACGGATGCCGACTTGCGGGGCTTCTCAGACTTCATCGGCACGCTGCCGCCGGTGCCGGTACGGGCCGCCGCTGCAGCGCCCGATGCCGTGCGCATGAGCCAGGGGCAAGCGCTGGCGCATCAGCACAAGTGCTTGTTCTGCCACGGCACTGCGCTGGACGGCGGCCAGGGCGTGCCGCGCATCGGCGGCCAGAAGGAGGATTACTTGCGCGCCACGCTGCACGGCTTCAAGTCGGGCAGCCGGCCGGGATACACCCGCGCGATGACCGAGGCCCTGAGCCAGGTGCCGGTCGGTGACCTGGACCTGCTGGCCTACTACGTCGCCAACTTCAGCGGCAAGTAGCGGCTGCCAGCCGGATTGTTTTGGCGACCTGGGTCGGGCGAGGCGCTCAACTGCGCAGCTTGGCCTGGGCTTCGTCCTCGGTCAGGCCCTTGAGCTGTTTGCAGGTGCCGCCGGGCACGTAGCGCCATTCGGTGGCGTCGAGCGCCACCTTGGCCTGGCCGGCGCAACTGTGGCTGCCGCTCAGGTTGGCGCAGTCGTTCTGCCCGGCCTTGGCCACGCCATAGCATTTCTCCTTGCCGGCGGTCGGCTTGCCCATGGTCTGGGCCTGGGCCTGCGCCGATAAGGCCAGCAGGGCGATGGTGGCCAGCAAGGTGGCTGAGAGTTCGAGGGGGTGGCTCATGCGGGGGCTCCGGCTGGGGGGCAAGGGGTTGGGCGGGGCGGTTTGATGGGCAGATCGGGCGAGCCAATCGTGCGAGCCAATCGGGCGAGCCATCCCGCCGTCAGAGTCGCCATTTTGCGGCCTGGCCCGCTGGGCCCGGGGCAGCAGCGCTTGTTTGAAGAAAAGGGTGCCGTTCATGCGGGGTCTCCGCCGGGGGTGGGGGCATGGGGGGCGGGGGGCGTATGTGGGATCGCCGCCGCAATCCAGCCTTGCTGCAGCGCGGCCAGCAGCCAGGTCTCGAAGTCAAAGTCCGGCGCAGCCCCGGCCAGGGCCTGGCCCAGCGATCGGCCTGCCAGCACCGCGTGGGTGAAGCCGGCGGCCGCCTCGGGCAGGGCCGTGACCTGGGCCCGGTAGCCCTGGCGCCAGACCAGCCCATGCTCGGCCGCGCCCTGGGCAAAGGCCTGGCGCACCGGCGCAAAGCGGTCGGTGGCACTGCTGCGGTGGGCCTGCCAGATCGTGGCCACCGGGTGGGTTGACGAGACCAGCGCGGTGCCGAGCGCCAACTGCAGCCACAGCCTGTCGGGGTCGGCCGTGGCCAGTTGTTCCAGGCCCTGGGCTGCGCGGTCGGCGTCGCTTGCCAGCTCGGCCAGATGCACGGCCCAGTCGAGTCGCGCGACATCGGCCAGGCAGGGCTCATCGGCCAATTGGGCGGCGGCGGCGATGAAGCCCGGCAGCGCGCCGCCCCACTGCGCCACATCGCCACGCTCGGGCGGCTGGGCCTGCCAGAAGGCCCGCGCCAGCGCCGCAAACGAGCCGGCACCGACCAGCTCGGCGATGGTGGGGAAGGCTGCCGAGAGCGCCCGCTCGGCCAGTGCGCCAGCGTTCGCGGTATAGGCCTGCAGGCCGCGCTGGGCGCGCGCTGACGGGCCGCGCAGCCAGCCGCTCAGGGTGTCCAGCGGCGCCTGGGCGCGCAGCACGGCCAGCAGGCGCTGCTGGCGCAGGGCCTCGGTGGCCTGACTCATGGGCTGGCCAGCGGGCCGCAGCCGGCCAGCAGGCGCCCGGCCTTGGCGGCTTCGTCCAGCAGCACGTCCAGCGCCGGCAGGTCGGTGTCCCACTCCAGCAGCGTCGGCCGCGGGCCCAGGCGCCGCAGGGCGTGCTGGTAGACCTGCCAGACCGGCGGGTGCACGCGGCTGCCGTGGTCGTCGATGACGATGTCGCCGGTGTCAACGTAGCCGGCCAGGTGGATCTCGCCGACGGCGGCGGCAGCCACCGCATCGACCCAGGCGCAGGCCGCCGCTACCGCATCTGCATCGGCATCCGTGCCATCGTCTCGGGCTTGATTGAGCGCGTTCACCACCAGGTTGTTGACATCCAGCAGCAGGCCGCAGCCGCTGCGGCGCGCCAGGGTGTTGAGGAACTCGGGCTCGGCGATCTGGTCGTCGGCCCAGTGCAGGTAGGCCGACAGGTTCTCGACCAGGATCGGCCTTTGCAGCTTGTCCTGCACCCGCTGCACATTGGCCACCATGATGTCGAGCGCGGCCGGGGTGAAGGCCACCGGCAGCAGGTCATTGGCATGCAGCAGCGGCGCGCCGGCAGCCTGTGGCGCACGGGCAAAGCAGGCGTGGTCGCTGACCCGCACAGGATCGATGCGTTCGACCAGCCGCGCCAGGCGGCCCAGGTGCCAATCGTCCAGCCCGGCCGCCGACCCCAGCGACAGCCCCACACCGTGCAGGCTGACGGGGTAGTCCCGGCGCACCGTTTGCAGCAGCGCGATAGCCGCGCCGCCATCGGCGAAGAAGTTCTCGGCGTGGACCTCCACAAAACCGAGGCCGGGCCGGTCTTGCAGCAGGGCCTGGTAGTGCGGCTGGCGCAGGCCGATGCCGACGCTGCCGTGGGGCAGCTTTGGCTGCGCGGTCATGGCCTGCGCGGTCATGGCCTGGACGGGCATGGCCGGGCTGCCGCTTACTTCTTCATTGCCATCTTGGCTTCTTGCTCGGTCTTGCCTTTCATGTCTTTGCAGGTGCCGGTGGCCACGTATTTCCACTCGTCGGTGCCCATCTCGACCTTGTTCTGGCCGGCGCAGGAGTGCGAGCCGGACAGGTTGGCGCAGTCGTTCTGGCCGGCCTTGGCGATGCCGAAGCATTTCTCTTTGGCCTTGTCTTGCGCGGCGACCGGGCCGACCAGGCCGAGTGCCAGGGCTGAGGCGAGTGCCGAGGCGAGTGTGGACTTGAGGATCAGGCGTGAGTTCATGGGGGCTCCAGGGGGTTGAGGGCAGGGGGGCTGATGTCGGCCAGATGGCATCGACACCGCTTGTGTCGAACGGCCTGGCCTGACCTTACAGCGGCGCCGGGCCCGGGGTGATGGCTGCTTTCATTCGTCGGCCAGCCAGTGCGCCAGCCGGTACTCGCAGGCCTTGAACACGGTGTAGGCGGCCATCGACAAGTAGCCGGTGACCAGCAGCTCCAGCAACTGCTGCAGGCCGCCATCCATCAGCGCCATCCAGCCGTGCTGCAGCAGCAGCGTGGCGTTGGCCTGCAGCAGGTAGAACAGGTTCAGCGAGCCGACGCCGAAGGCAAAAAACGCCAGGCCCATCACCACGAAGCTGAGCCAGGTGCGGCGCAGCACCACGCGTTGAAACCAGCGCTTGACCTTGCGGGCGATGTGCATGGGGAGGCGGTGGGTAAGGGGGGCCATTGTGTTGTCTGGTGCAGCGCGCTTGCGGACGCCGGCTCGGCAGCACTTAGACCAGCGGATTGACCGTCTTCAAGCGCTTGAAGCGGCCGAAATCGCGGTCGGCGCTCCACAGCAGCGACACGCCGTTCTCGATGCACAGCGCGGCGATGCGGGCATCGTGAAACTGCCCGCCTTGCAGCTTGGCCTGGGTGGCCAGGTCTGACAGGCACTGCCAGTGCTGCGGGCCGCTGTGCAAGACCATGGCCTGCGGCGACGCCAGCCAGGCGTCCACCTGGGCCAGGGCCTGGGCCACGGTGCTGGCGGGGCTGAACACCTTGGGGTGGGTGACCACCGCCAGAAACTCATGCAGGCAACTCACAGGGATGCCCCAGCGCTGGGGGCCCTCGGCCAATCTGCGCAGGCACTCGCAGGCCTGGGCGTGGAAGGCGGCTTCACCCCGGTGCGCATACACCAGCAGGTTGGTGTCCACCGCAATCACG
>JANLZT010000217.1:0-4903 GCA_031366465.1 Betaproteobacteria bacterium
GCGTTTCGCGGCTTGCTGTCGGATTTTGTGTTGCAGAACCGGGGCAATGTGGTGGTGCGCGGCCTGCGCGCGGTGAGTGACTTCGACTACGAATACCAGATGGCGGGCATGAACCGCCACCTGATGCCCGAGGTGGAGACCCTGTTTTTGACGCCGTCCGACCAGTACCAGTTTGTCAGCGGCACCTTTGTGCGCGAGATCGCCAGCCTGGGCGGTGATGTGTCAAAGTTTGTGGCGCCTTCGGTGCTGGCGCGCCTGCAGGAGCGGGTGGCCCACCTGCCGAGCGAGGCCTGAGGCGGTGGCTTTGATGAACGACGATATCACCGCCCGGGGGCCCGTATGGCTTTGATGATCACCGACGAATGCATCAACTGCGATGTCTGCGAGCCCGAGTGCCCCAACCAGGCGATCTCGATGGGCGAGGAAATCTATGAGATCGACCCCGGCAAATGCACCGAATGCGTGGGCCACTTCGACGAGCCGCAGTGTGTGCAGGTCTGCCCGGTGGCCTGCATCCCGGTAGACCCGGCCCGGGTGGAGCGCCGCGATGTGCTGTGGGCCAAGTACCGGGCGCTGATCAGCATCAAGGCGGTTTAGCAGCGGCCGCCCGCTTGCCGGCGCGAGGCGGCTTGAGCTTGAGGGTCTTGGCTTTTTTGGCATGCCGGGCGGCGGCCGATGCCGGTTTGGCCGGCACGGCGGCGGCGCGCGGGCCGACATTGGCTGCGCCACCGTTGCGCGCGGCGTCACGGGCGGCGTCACGCTCGGCAGTGCGACGGTCGGCAGCCATCTGGCGCGCCAGTTTGGCATCGGCTTGCTGGGCCGCCAACGCCTCTCGCCGCTGTGCATCGCTGCGCGGATCGGCGGCGTCCACCCGCGTGGCGCCGGCACAAGGCTTGGCCGAATAGCTGTTGCCACAGCGGTAGACCGGGGCGTCCTGGGCCCCCACCGGCCCGGCCGCCAGCGCGGCCCATGTCAAGGCCAGCAGCGGCAGGAACAGTGATCGGCGTATCGGCATCGCGGCGTCTCCTAGAGGGCAACAGGGGGCTCGCCGGCAGGCGGTTCTGCAAGGCCTGCCGGACTGACTTCGGGTGCCGGCTTGGGTGCCGGCTTGGGCGCCGGTTTGGGCCGCGGTGGCTTGGCATGGATCTTCATCATCGCCTTGTCCATCGCACCGTCCAGCAGCAAGGGCAGGGGCCCCAGGCTGTCGGCGACGGCCTGGTCGATCGCCAGCCGGTCTTCGAGGCGGGGCTTTTGCAGCACCCAGTTGGCGACCTCGGCGCGGTCGCCCGGGTGGCCGATGCCGATGCGAAGGCGCCAGAAATCGGCCGAGCCCAGCTGGGCCAGGATGTCTTTGAGGCCCTTGTGGCCGGCCGCACCGCCGCCCTGCTTGAGCTTGATCTGGCCGGGCGGCAAATCCAGCTCGTCGTGCACCACCAGAATCTCGGCCGGCGCGATCTTGTAGAAGTGGGCCAGTGGACCGACCGCCTTGCCCGACAGGTTCATGAAGGTCATGGGCTGCAGCAGCCACAGCGGGCCGGCCTCAGCCGGCCGCAGCAGGCGCGCCAGCAGGCCGTGGTAGTGGCGGTCGAACACCAAATTGGCGCCCAGTTGCCGCGCGGCAGCGTCCACCCACCAGAAGCCAGCGTTGTGCCGGGTGGCGTCGTACTCCGGGCCGGGGTTGCCCAGGCCGACGATCAATCGAATCATGGCCCGATTATCCCGGCGGCCGCAGCGCGCTGCGGGCACCGTCGGCCAGCGCCCGGCCGATGCGGTCGAGCACACCGGCGCGCAGCGGCGGCCTGGCGGGGGCGCCGTCACCGGGCGCTGGCGATGCCGGCTTGCCATTGCCGGCAGCCGGCGCGCCGTCCAAAGTCAACAGCTTCCACTGGTGCCAGTGCAGTTGCACATCGACATGGATCTCGGCGTGCACCGCCTGCAACTGGCCATTGGCCAGCCAGGGCCGCGCCAACTGCTCGGGCATCACGCCGACGCCCCAGCCCATGATCGCGGCACGCACATGGGCCTCGGACGACGGCACATGGCGCTCGATCAGCCGCGGTGCTGTGATGCCAAAGGCACGCGCCACCCAGGTGGCCGGCATGTCGTCCTTGCGGTTGAAGACCAGCCACGGCAGGTGCGCAAAATTGGCCCGGTTCAGGCCCTGTGGCAGACCCTTCTGGATGAAACCAGGGCTGGCCACCGCCCCATAGCGCATGCAACCCAAGGCCTGCACCATGCAGCCGCGCAGCGCCTCGGCCACCGTGCTGACGCAGCCCAGCACCGCACCCTCACGCAGCCAGTGGTGGGTGAAATCCTGGTCATCGACCAGCAGCTCCAGCCCATAGCCCTCACGCTGGCCGGCCTGCACCACGCTGTCAAGCGCCGGCAGCACCCAGGTGGCCAGGCTGTCGGCGTTGACGGCGATGGCCAGCCGCTCATCGTGCAAATGGCTGGCGCCCAGCTCACGGGCGATGTCGGCCCGCATTGCCTGCATCTGGCGGGCATAGCGCAGCAGCACCTTGCCGGGCTCGGTCATGCGCAGCGGGCGGGCGCGCACCACCAGCGGCCGGCCCAGGCCGGTCTCCAGCGCCCGCAGGCGCTGCGACACGGCCGATTGGGTGATGCTCAATTGCTGGGCCGCGCCCTCAAAGCTGCCGGCATCGGCCAGCGCGGCCAGGCACTCCAGCGCGGCGGGGTCGAAGGCGTTCATGGCCCGGCCTGCTGCCCCAGCAGCCGCGCGACCATGAACCCCGCTGCCTGTGTGAGGTGGGCGCGCACCAGCAGCTCAGCGCGCTCGGCAGCGCCCGCGATGATGGCGTCGAGGATGTCGGCGTGCTGGTCCCAGATGTCGCGCGGCCGCTCGTCCCGGATCAAGACCTCGCCCATCACGCGCTGGGTGTAGGTCAGGTAGGTGGCCAGTGCCGGCACCACCAGCGGGTTGCCCGACAGCAGATGGATGAACTGGTGGAACCCGATGTCGGCCGCGATCATCTTGGGCACTGAGCCGCTGGCCACCGCCTGGCGGCCGGCCTCGATCAGCGCCGGCCCAAGCTGGGCCGCGCGCTCGGCATTGCGTTCGGCGGCGCGCCGGCAGGCCAGCCCTTCGATCACCGAGCGCATGTCGTACATGTGCCGCACATGGTCAGGGTCGAGCGGCGCAACGATCAGCCGCCGCCCCGGTGAATCGCGCAACACGCCCTGGCTGAGCAGCAAGCTCAGGGCCTGTTGCACGGGTTGACGCGAGACCCCCAGCGCCAGTGCCAATTGCTCCTGCACCAGGCGGTCGCCCGGGGCCAGCCGGCCGGATGTGATCTCGGCCAGGATGGCCTCGTGCACCTGCTCCACGAGATTGGGCTGGGCGGGCAGCACCTTCATGGCGTCACTTTCGGTCGGAGAAATCAGGTGGCAAAGGGCTGGCAAGTTTACGCAGGCCGGCGCGTCTTTTTATGGGACGGGAGTTCGGAACAAGCCGTCCAATCGCGGCCGGGATAACACTGATTACGGAACTCTGAATTCAGACTACAGTGACGATACCTTGTCAGTGCCACAGGCTTTGACGGGGTGATCCTGGGATGCCGGTGTCTCGAACATGCGCTTGAGATGTTCCGGCGCCCGGTGTACCGACAGACCGGAGACCCGACCGATGCCCACTATCCGTCCGTGCCCCTGCCAGGCCGAGCGGCCCGTCAGCGGACCGCGCCGCAAGGTCATCAAGATCGCTGCCGCTGCAGTCGCCGCGCCCTGGGCGCTGGCAGCCGGCAGCGCCCATGCCAAACCCCAGCCCGGCGATCGCCTGGTCGAGGACGACGCCGAGGGCAAGCCAACGCCGCTGCGGCTGGCAGACCTGAAGCCGGGCAAGCCCCTGCTGGCCTTCCCGTTGGACGCCGCCAAGGGCGCGGCGCGCGATGAATCGCGCCTGAACAAACTGGTGCTGATGCGCTTTGCCGAGGCCGAGATGAGCGCCGAGACCTGGGCCCGCTCGGCCGGCGGCGTGCTGGCCTTCTCGGCCATCTGCACCCACCAGGGCTGCGACGTGAAGACCTGGCTGCCCAAGGAGCAGGCGCTGGTGTGCTTTTGCCACTCCACCAAATTCCTGCTGCTCGACGGCGCCCGGGTGGCCAGCGGCCCGGCCCCGCGGGCGCTGCCTTTTTTGCCGCTGGCACTCGACGGCGATCAGCTCGTGATCGCCGGGGCCTTCAGCACGCCACCGGGTGGCACGGCTGCTTGACCGCTGTCGGCCTGTTCACCGTTACACCGCTGCCCCAAGTTGTCCCAACCACCGAGGAGATGAACCCATGACCTATTTGCTCAACCGACTGGCGGTCGGCATTGCCGCCGCCCTGCCCTTGCTGGCTGCCCATGCCGCACCCGACGCCTACACGCCGGTCACCGACGAGCGCCTGCGCAACCCCGAGCCGGCCAACTGGCTGCAATACCGCGGCAATTACGGCGGCTGGGGCTACAGCGCGCTGGACAAGATCAGCAGCCAGAACGTCGGCAAGCTGACATTGGCCTGGGCCTTTGCGACCGGCCAGACCGACGGGCACCAGTCGCCGCCGGTGGTCAACAACGGCTATATGTACGTCACCACGCCGGGCGCCCAGGTGATTGCGCTGGACGCCAAGACCGGCGCGGAACTGTGGCGCTACAAGAAAGAGCTGCCGGCCGAGATGCTGCAACTGCACCCGACCAACCGCGGCGTGGCGCTGTATGGCGACAAGGTCTACCTGGCCACCGTTGATTGCCATCTGGTGGCGCTGGACGCCAAGACCGGCAAGCTGGCCTGGATCAAGCCGGTCGGTGACTGGAAGGCCCTGCAGTACATGACGCTGGCGCCGCTGGCGGCCAAGGGCAAGATCATGGTCGGCTCGTCGGGCGGCGAGACCGGCGTGCGGGGCTTTGT
>JANLZT010000218.1:0-9539 GCA_031366465.1 Betaproteobacteria bacterium
GTGATGGTGCTGTGGCCATTGGCCACGCCGATCATGGGCTTGCCAAAGTCGGCTTCGGTGTAGCCCATCGCGTAATACATCGACCGGTTGGGCGCGCGGGCCACACCCTCGGTGATGTTCTTGGAGCGGCGGTTGATGCTCATGGCGGTCTCGCTGGAAGGGGTTGTGCGGCAGGCTGGTGTGGACGGCTTGTATGGGCGGCGTGTACCGCCTGAAAGGGCGCGGGCAAAGTGCGCCGCTGCAGCCGAAGTCGAATCACATTGTCGGGCACGGATTGGCGCTGGCGCAGACCCTCGCCAAGCCCGCCCGAGCCGGCTTGGGCGTGGCCCAGGTGCGTGCTGCGGTGACAATCCGCCCGCCCTGGCGCCTGCCGGGGCCCTGATCCCCGGAGCGTCTCGATGCTGGTGCATCCCCAAATCAACCCCGTTGCACTGGCCCTGGGCCCGGTCCAGATCCACTGGTATGGCCTGACCTACCTGGTGGCGTTTGGGCTGTTCATGGCGCTGGCCCAGCTACGGGCCCGCCAGCCGGTGTATGCCAATCTCGGCTGGACCCGGCGTGACGTCGAGGACCTGCTGTTCTGGGGCGTGCTGGGCGTGGTGCTGGGCGGGCGCATCGGCTACTGCCTGTTCTACAAGCCGGGCTATTACGCGGCCAATCCGCTGGAGATCCTGGCGGTCTGGAAGGGCGGCATGTCCTTCCACGGCGGCATGTTGGGGGTGATTGCGGCGATGGTGGCCTATGCGCGCAGCCGCGGCCGCCCCTGGCTGCAGGTGACCGACCTGATCGCGCCCTGCGTGCCCACCGGCCTGGCGTCGGGGCGCATCGGCAACTTCATCAACGGGGAGCTGTGGGGCCGGTCGGCCGACCCCAGCCTGCCCTGGGCCATGGTCTTCCCGCAATCGGGCACCGACATCCCGCGCCACCCCTCGCAGCTCTACCAGTTTGCGCTGGAGGGCTTGCTGCTGTTTGCGCTGCTGTGGGTCTATGCCCGGCGGCCGAGGGCCACCGGCCAGGTCTCGGGCGCCTTTTTGGTGGGCTATGGCCTGTTGCGCTTCATTGCCGAGTATTTCCGCGAGCCCGACAGTTTTCTCGGCCCGTTGGCGCTGGGCCTGAGCATGGGCCAGTGGCTGTGCCTGCCGATGATCGCCGCCGGCATCGCCCTGTGGGCCTGGGCCGGCCGCCAAGCCCCAAGCCTGCGCTGAAACCCGGAGCAGCCCCGCATGCGACAGATTTTTCTGGACACCGAGACCACCGGCCTGAACCCCGAGAGCGGCGACCGCATCGTCGAGATCGGCTGCATCGAGATGGTGAACCGGCGCCTGACGGGCCAGACCCGCCATGTCTACCTCAACCCCGAGCGCAAAGGCAGCGAGGAGGCCACCCGGATCCACGGCCTGACCGACGCTTTTCTGGCCGACAAACCAAAGTTTGCCGAGGTGGCCGAGGACCTGATTGGCTTCCTGGCCGGCGCCGAGATCATCATCCACAACGCGGCCTTCGACGTCGGCTTCTTGAACGCCGAGTTGAAGCGCATCAAGCGCGGGCTGGTCCATACCGTGGCGGGCAAGGTCACCGACACGCTGCTGATGGCGCGCGAGACTTATCCCGGCAAGGCCAATTCGCTGGACGCGTTGTGCAAGCGGCTGGAGGTGGACAACAGCCACCGCAGTTTTCACGGTGCGTTGCTGGACGCCGGGCTGCTGGCCGAGGTCTATATCCGCCTGACCCGCGGCCAGGATTCGCTGGTGATCCAGCACGACGAGCACCCGCCCGGCACAGCGCAGGCGCTGCAGGCCAGCGACCTGAGCCAGTTCACGCTGGTGGTGGTCAAGGCCAGCGACGATGAGTTGGCCGCCCATGCTGCGGTGTTGGCCGAGTTGGACAAATCCAGCGGCGGCAAGACGGTCTGGCGCACGCTGGGCCTGCCGGCTGCTATGGCATAATCCTGGGCTTGCCTTGGTGTACTGAAACTTGGTGTACTGAAACTTGGTGTACTGAAACTTGGTGTACTGAAATCTCGGCAGTCCGGGATTCAAGGCAAAGCCGAATACCGGGCGGTTAGCTCAGCGGTAGAGCACTGCCTTCACACGGCAGGGGTCGCAGGTTCAAAACCTGCACCGCCCACCAGAACAGTCCCCAAGAGACAACAGCATTCGCCACCTTCGGGTGGCGTTTTTGTTGGTTGTACAAAGAAGGTACCCAGATACTTGTCCGCTGCGACGAGCACGGCACGCCAGGCCGGCAGGAATCGCCAGGTCCGCGATTGGACTGGGGAGCCCTGTCGCCCGGACCAAAAGTGGCATCCCAAGCAAGGCGCCGGTTGCTGGCGGCGCTTGGTCTCAGCGCATCCGATCACTGTGCCCTTGCGTGCTGGTCGCGCCTGCCACCGGCACGCCTGCGCGGCCGGGTCGGCGTCGGCTGCTTTCTAGAATGCGGGCAATGCAGACCGTCGATGCCCACGCGCTGACGCCCAGTTTGAGCCCTCAAGGCCAGTTGCGGCTGTTGGCGGATGCCGAGGCCACCGTGCTGCCAGCGGCCGTCGCCGAGCGCCTGGCCCTTGCCTTTGCCAAAGGCAGCGGCAGCGGCCTGCTGCAACTGGGTGCGACCGAGGTCGGCAGCGTGTTGCCCCCGGCGCTGGCCTGGTGGCGCGATCTGGCGGCGCGCTATGTGGCCGGGCTGTGCGCCACACCGGAAGACGCAGAGATCGCGGTGGCGCCCCCCGACGCGGCTGCGTTGGACCGCCTGGTGGCCGACGCGCCGCCCATGGCCGGCGCCGAGTACCTCACGCCCGTGTGCCTGGCCGGGCTGTGGCGGGCCCTCGATGCCGCGCTGCGCGCCGACCTGGCGGGCTCCGGGCTGGCGCTTGGCGCCTACCTGCAGGCACGCCATCCGGCCTGGAACCAGGTCGGCCGGGTCCACTTCAACCTGGCCGAGAACCGCAAGGACAGCGAGGCGCCGTTCGCCTTTCTCGCCACCTACACCACCCGGCTGTCGGCCCAGGGCAAGGCCCAGCACCAGCCGCTGTCGCGTGCGCTGGCCGAGTTCTCCGACGGCAAGAACCAGCACCAGCTGCTGTCGCTGCTGCTGCCGGTGCAGCGCGCGGCGCAACACTGCGCCTGGCTGCACGAGATGGTCGAGTCGGGCGAGATCTACCACCCGATGCGCTGGCAGCCGGCCGACGCCTTGCGCCTGCTCAAGGATCTGCCCGCACTCGAGGCCGCCGGCATCATGGTGCGCAGCCCCAGCCAATGGTCCGGCGGGCGCCCGCCCAGGCCGGTTGTCAAGGCCAGTGTTGGCGCCAAACCGCCATCACTGCTGGGCATGGACGCGATGCTCGATTTCGACATCGAGGTCTCGCTGGACGGCGCGGCGCTCAGCGCGGCCGAGATCCAGGCCTTGCTGGCCCAGGGCGATGGCCTGCAACTGATCCGCGGCCAATGGGTCGACCTCGACCGCCAGCGGCTGGCCAAGGCGCTGGCGCGGCTGCAGGCCCTGGCCGACGAGGCTGCCCAAGGCGGTCTGCCGCTGGCCAGGGCGATGCGGCTGATGGCCGAGGACGGCGACGAAGACCGCCCCGGTGCCGCCGCCGAAGACGCGGTGCGCTTCCAGGCCGGGCCCTGGCTGGCCGACACCTTGCGCGGCCTGCGCCAGCCCGACGGTTTGGCCCAGGTCGACCCCGGACCGGCGCTCAAGGCCAGCCTGCGGCCCTACCAGCAAACGGGGCTGCGCTGGCTCTACCTGCTGACGCGGCTCGGCCTGGGCGCCTGCCTGGCCGACGACATGGGCCTGGGCAAGACGATCCAGGTGCTGGCACTGCTGCTGGTGCTCCAGCGCGAGCGGCGCGGCGCAGGGCGCCCCAGCCTGCTGGTGGCGCCGGCCTCGTTGCTGGCCAACTGGTCGGCCGAGGCCGAGCGCTTCGCGCCTGGCCTGCGCCTGCTCGTGGCCCATCCCTCGCAACTGCCGGCGGCCGAGTGGCGCACGCTCGACGCCCAGCGCCTGGCCAGCGTCGATCTGGTGCTGACCAGCTACGGCACGCTGCTGCGCCAGCCCGCGCTGAGCGAGATGCGTTGGCACCTGGCGGTGCTCGACGAGGCGCAGGCGATCAAGAACCCGGGCAGCCGGCAGACCTTGCAGGTCAAGCAACTGCAGGCCGACGTGCGCATCGCGCTGACCGGCACGCCGGTGGAGAACCGCCTCTCCGACCTGTGGTCGATCTTCGACTTCACCCACCCGGGCCTGCTGGGCTCGGGCAAGGACTTCAGCGCCTTCACCCAGCGGCTGGCCGAGCAGCAGCACTTCGGCCCGCTGCGCCGGCTGGTGCGGCCCTACATCCTGCGCCGGCTCAAGACCGACAAGCGGGTGATCTCGGACCTGCCCGACAAGACCGAGCTGCAGGCCTGGTGCGCCCTGAGCCCGGCCCAGGCTGCCCTCTACCAACGCGCGGTCGGGGAGCTGGCGCAGGCCCTGGCCAGCAGCGACGGCATCAGCCGCAAGGGCCTGGTGCTGGCCTACCTGATGCGCTTCAAGCAGATCTGCAACCACCCCTCGCAGTGGCTGGGCGACGCGGCCTGGGCCGAGGCCGACAGCGGCAAGTTCGCCCGCCTGCGCGAGCTGGCCGAGGTGATCGCCGCCCGGCAGGAAAAGCTGCTGGTCTTCACCCAGTTCCGCGAGACCACCGCGCCGCTGGCGGCGTTCCTGGGCGGTATTTTCGGCCGCGAGGGCCTGGTGCTGCACGGCGGCACGCCGCTGGCCCAGCGCCGCGAGCGGGTCAAGCGCTTTCAGGACGATGAGGCGACGCCGTTCTTCGTGCTCTCGCTCAAGGCCGGCGGCGCCGGGCTGAACCTCACCGCCGCCTCGCAGGTGATCCACTTTGACCGCTGGTGGAACCCGGCAGTCGAGAACCAGGCCACCGACCGGGCTTACCGCATCGGCCAGCACAAGAACGTGCTGGTGCACAAGTTCATCTGCCAGGGCACGGTCGAGGAGCGCATCGACCAGCTGATCGCGTCCAAGCGCCAACTGGTGACCGACCTGCTCGAAGACAGCACCGAGCTGCGCCTGACCGAGCTGAGTGACCGCGAGCTGCTGGACCTGGTCCGGCTCGACATCCATGCCGCGCAAGAATGAAACACCGGCCCGCTGACCCCCAAGGAGTTGCCTTGCCCGCCCACCACCCAGTGCCGCCAGTGTCCAGGTTGACCCTCGTCCGCAGGCGCCGGACCCCATGAGCTACGGCTCCTGGAAGCCCTATGTGCCGGTCGCCGAACGGCGCCGCAAGGCCGAGAAGGCGGCGGCCAAGGCGGTCAAGGCCGGCGCGCGGCTGGCGCCGATCTGCGCCAGCCGCGGCAAGATCGCCAAGACCTTCTGGGGCCAGGCCTGGTGCGACAACCTTGAGCACTACAGCGACTATGCCAATCGCCTGCCGCGCGGCCGCACCTATGTGCGCAACGGCTCGGTGATCGACCTGCAGCTCACCCCCGGCCAGGTGCGGGCCCAGGTGATGGGGTCCAGCCTGTACCGGGTCGAGATCAGCGTGGCCGCGCTGCCCGACCCGCAGTGGCGGGCGGTGGTCGCCGACTGCGCGGGGTCCATCGACTCGGTGGTCGAGCTGCTGCAGGGCAGGTTGAGCCAGCCGGTGATGGCGCGCCTGTGCAAGCCCGGCACGGGGCTGTTCCCCACGCCCCGCGAGATCACCCTGCACTGCAGTTGCCCGGACTGGGCCGACATGTGCAAGCACGTCGCCGCCGTGCTCTATGGCGTGGGCGCCCGGCTCGACAGCCAGCCCGAGCTGCTGTTTGCGCTGCGCCGGGTCGACGCCACTGTCCTGGTGGCCCAGGCCGGCGCCGGCCTGCACAGCGCCGGCAAGCCGCCCGCCACGCGCCGCCTGCTGGACGAGACCGCCTTGGCCGACGTGTTCGGGATCGAGATGGCTGAGGAGGCGGCGCCGTCTGCCGCGACTTTGACAAGTGCCAAGCGCGTCCCGGCGGCCAGGAAAGCGGTCAAGCCTGCGGTGAAGCTGGCCCAGGCCAAGTCGGCGACGACCAAGGCTGCGATCAAGCCCATTCCGCCCAAGCCCATGCCCAAGCCTCGCCCAGCATGAGGAAGTTCGCCCGCCGGTGATAGCAAGCGCTGCTTGATCTCGTTGAGATCAACCGGCGCGCGTCAGTCTGGCTGTAGGGCGTGCGCCACCCAGCACAAGGCGCCGTCCCACCCCATGCCACCCCTTGACCATCCGACCCCTCTGCCCGCTCGGCCGAACCCCGTTCGCCGACCCGTCGCCATCGACGCCCCCGATTCGAGGGGGGTGAGGGCAATGAAGTGTGCATCGTCCGGTGGGCTCAGGCGGCATCCAAAGAAGTTCCTGCCGGCAGGCGAACCCTGCAGCGTATTGAAGTGACTACGCCAAGTTCGACCGCGAGGAGGCCGAGATCATCGCCCGCGCCGGCCTGGCCGGCAGCGTGACGGTGGCCACCAACCTGGCCGGCCGCGGCACCGACATCGCGCTGGGCCAGGGTGTCGCCGCACGCGGCGGCCTGCATGTCATCCTGAGCGAACACCACGAGTCGGCGCGCATCGACCGCCAGCTTTTCGGCCGCGCCGCGCGCCAGGGCGATCCGGGCAGCGCTGAGGCGCTGGTGGCCCTCGACGACGAGTTGTTCCGGGTCCATGCGCCGACGCTCACCGCGCTGGCCCGGCGCCTGCTGGCGGCGCGGCGTGAACTGCCAGGCCCCTGGCTTTGGCTGCTGCGTCGGGTGGCGCAGGCAGCGGCCGAGGCGCGCCAGCGTGGCGCGCGCACGGCCAGTCTCAAACACGACCGCCGTCTGGCGGCGGTGTTGGCGTTTTCCGGGAGAGGTGAATGAAGATGCGCCCTGTGCTGGCCTTGATCTGGGGGGTTGTGGCCCAGGCCTTGGCGCTGGCCGCGCCGGCCGCGCCGGTCGATGACGCGGGCTTCGAGTGCCTGCTCGAACCCTGGCAAGTGATCGAGGTGCGCACGCCGGTGGACGGCATCATCGGCGCCATCGGCGCGAACCGGGGTGACACCATCAAGCGCGGCCAGACCTTGGTCGAGCTGCAGTCGCAGAGTGAGCGGGTGGCGGTCGAACTGGCCAGGCTGCGCACCAAGCTGGACGGTGCGGTGGTGGCCGCGCGCAACCGCATCGACTACGCCAGCAAGCGCCAGGCCCGGCTGATCGACCTGGAGAAGGGCAACTTCGTCTCGGCGCAGGCCCGTGACGAGGTCGACGCCGAGAAGCGCCTGGCCGAAGCCGAACTGCAGTCAGCCCTGGAAAACCGCGACCTGGCCAAGCTGGACCTGCAGCGCACCCAGGAGTTGCTGGCGCTGCGCACGGTGGCGGCGCCGTTCTCGGGCGTGGTGGTGGACCGCCTGCTCAACGTGGGCGAACTGGCTGAGGCCGGCAGCGGCCGCAAGCCGGTGCTGAAGGTGGCGCAGATCGACCCGATGCGCGCTGATGTGGCGCTGCCCGCAGCGCTGTTCGGGCAGGTCAAACCGGGCACCCAGGCCAGCGTGCGGGCCAGCGTGGGCGGCGCGCGCTTCAACGCCGTCGTGCGCAGTGTTGACCGGGTTATCGACGCCGCCAGCAGCACCTTCGTCGTGCGGCTGGAAGTGCCCAACCCGGCCGACAAGGTGCCCGGCGGCTCGCGCTGTTCGGCCAGCATCGAGGGCGTGGCGCCGATGCCGATGCTGCGGCCGCGGCCTTGAGGCGTCAGCCCGACCTGGCCAGGCACCGCACCAGCCGTCGCAAGTGTTCCCCGTGGTCACGCCCGGGTCCTTCGAGGCTGCGGCAACCACGCTGGCGGCGGTCAGAACTCCACCACCTCGGCCTTCAGCCCCCGGCTGGTCAGCATCACGCGGGCGCGCTCGGCATCGGCCAGGCTGTCAAACGGCCACCAGGCGGCGCGCCATTCGTCCTGGTTGCGCAGCAGCTCGGCATGGGTGGGCGGTGTGCCGGTCAGCCGGGTGGTGCTGGCGCGAATCAATGACAGGCTGCGGGCGGCGGAATCGCGCTCACGGCTGGCGCGGGTGACCACCGCATACACCGGCTGAGGCCCGCTGGGAGGTGCTGCCACCGGCGGCGCCAAGGCGGCGTTGCGCAAGGCCGTGGCTTGCCAGCGAGCGGCCTGCTTGGCGCCGTCGCTGAGCACAGGGACGATGCTGGCCATCGGCGCTGTCGGCTGGGATTCGGCGCTGGACGCCAGCGCTGGGCTGTCTGGCGCTGTGGGGTCATCGGCCCCGCCGTGCTGGGCCGCATCGGGCGTTGCGGCGGTGGCTGGGTCGGCAGCCGGCGCATCAGCCGCTGCCTCAGCCGGCGCAGCTTCGACGGCAGGCGCGTCGCCCTGCTGTGCCAAGGGCATCGACTCGGCCGCTGACGCCGCAGTCGCCGCAGTCGCGTTCGCGTTCGCGTTCGCGTTCGCGTTCGCGCTCGCGGCGCTGATCTCCAGCGCCGCGAGGGGGTCGGTGCGTGCCGGCAGGCCGGCCCGGCCAAGGCCCAGCAGCCCCATCGCCACCAGGCCGGCCAGCACCGCCAGCTTGGGGCGACTGTAGGCGCGGGGGCCGACGATCCGGCCCTGGCCGTCCATCAGCACCCGGATGCGCCGGTCGCCGATGCCGATGGCGGCGGTCAGCAGGTGCAAGGGCAGCGCGTGAACCTGGCCTTGCTGGCCGGCAACGGCCAGCAGCGCCGGGTCGCTCTCGACCCAGCGGCGCGGCCAGTCGGGCGGCGCCAGCGGCCCTGCGCTGCCGTGCTGGCGGGCCCAGCGCGCCACCTGGCGCGGCCGCAGCGGCCAGATGAAATCGCGGCTGAAGGTGGCTGTGAGCCTGGGCCGGGCCGGGCTGGGCGGCGCTTGCCGGCGGGCCAGGCTGGCGCACCAGGCCAGCAGCCTGGCCCACAGGCCGGGCGGTGGGGCGCTGGCGGGGGCTGGCGCCACGGTGTAAGCCTGCAGCTCAGCCGCCGGGCTTGGCGCATGGGCGCCGTCGGCTTCGGCGTCGCCCGCCTGCGCGCCGGTTGGGTGGGGGTCCGGCTCGGCTGGCTGGTTCAGCGTGGCGGTCGGCCCGGTGGGCGGCGTTGGGTGGCTGGGGGAAGGGCTGGCTTGGCTGCCACCCGCTGTTGCGCTGTCGCCCATCGTCGCAGCGGCAAAGGTTGCTTCGAGATCGGCGCTGGCGGCGTCAAGCGCGCCGTCGGCGCTGGGATCGGCCTGCCCATCCTCGGCCAGTGCCTGCGTGGTGGCGGTCCCGGCAGCGGGCGCTGGTATCGGCGCCACAAATGACTCGAGATCGGGCTTGGGCTCGACTGGCTGAAGCGCCTGATCCGATGGGTCGGGCTCGCCAGTGGGGTCGCCGTCGCTGAGGTCTACCGAGAACTCCACCAGCATCTCGACGCCATCGTCGTCGGGCGCTGCCTGGCTGGCGTCGGCTTGCACCTCGGAGCTGGGCGCCGGGACATCGCCAGCGAACAGATCGTCGGCCTCGTCTTCCATCGACAACATCGGGGCGGGGTCGGGCCAGTCGGGTGTGGCTG
>JANLZT010000229.1:0-2298 GCA_031366465.1 Betaproteobacteria bacterium
AAACCCCGCAACAGCAAGCTCTGGTACACCGAGTTTTTTGCCTGGCTGGCGCAACACCACAGCGTGCCGGCCGCGCCGCCGGCCGCGTTGCTGGCAAGAACGCCTGGGCGCCCTGCACGCCCTACACGCCCAAAACGCAGCGCGCCGGGCTGAGCGTCAAGGTCAGCTGGGCAGGTCAGGCGGTCATGCCGCCTGGGCGTTCGATGCCGGGCCACTGTCGGCGCGCCGCACGGTGTCGCGGCCGTTGCGCTTGGCCTGGTAGAGCGCGGCGTCGGCCCGCCCCAGCAAGCGCGCCACCGAATCCCCCGGCCCCAGCCAGTCGGCCACGCCGATGCTGGCAGTCAGCGCCAGCCGGGTGTCGTCGTTGACCAGCGGCAGGCTGCGCACCCGCTCGCACAAGCGCTCGGCCATCACCAGCGCATCGCTGCCATGGGTGGCGGGCAGCACCGCCAGGAACTCCTCACCACCCCAGCGCGCCAGGTGGTCGATCTCGCGCAGCTGGCTGCGCATCACCGCCGACAGGTGCTGCAGCGCACGGTCGCCCACCGCATGGCCCAGGCTGTCGTTGATGCGCTTGAAATGGTCGATGTCGATCATCAGCACCGACAACTGGCCGGGCATCCGGCGGGCGCGTTGCTCCTCCTGCGCCAGCAGCTCGTCGATGGCGCGGCGGTTGAGCAGGCCGGTCAGGGCGTCGTGGCGCGACAGGCGCTCCAGCCGGTCCACCAGGCGCGAGACCACCAGGCCCAGCAGTGACATCTGCAGCAGCAGCGCCGCCATCAAGCCAGTGAGTGACGAGCCCACGCTCAGCAAGGTGTTCTGTGCCACCTCGGTGGCCACCGAATCGGGCGCCAGCAGCGCGCGCAATGCACGCAGTGCCAGCATCGCGCCGGCCAGGATCAGTGGCGCGGCATACAGCGCCGCCCAGCGCCGGCGCGGCGTGCCGCCGACATGGCGCCAGACATCAGCGGCCACCCACAGGTAGACGCCGGCCCACAGTGCGGTCACCACACCGATGCGCACCGGCACCCAGGCCGGCGCAACCGCGGCGAGCCAGGCCAGCACCACCGTGGCGGCCAGCACCAGAGCCTGGGTCCAGGGCCAGCGGGCCTGGCCGGTGAACAGCCAGACGCCGCGCTGCAGCGCCAGTGTGGCCGCGATCACCAGCATATTGCCCAGCGCGCGGGTGGGCGCGTCGGCCTCGTGCATGCCAAACACGATCAGGCCCAGCGCCACCGCACTGCCAGCCGCATACACCGCCCAGCAACTGGCCGCCCGTTGATCGTTGGGCAGGGCCAGCGCCGCTACCAGCCAGGCCGGCGCCAACACCGCGTATTGCAAGGCCACCAACAACAGCGAGGCCTCGGCGGCGCTGTAGGTGCTCAGATGGCTGACTGCAAGTTCCATCATTTCTATTGAATCACAGTTCAATCTGCCTGCAGCCCCCCTGCTTGGCTGCAGGGGGCCCCGCAGATCGATGGCGCGGGCCGCTGCGGGCGAGGCCACCCCCCCGAAGTGGGTATGCTGCGCGGTCGGACGCCGTCCGCCCTGGAAAGCCCTGGCCATGCTGATCAATTTTTTCTACACCCTGCGCGCCGCCAAGCTGCCGGTTTCGGTCAAGGAGTTCCTGACCCTGCTGGAGGCGGTCAAGGCCGGCGTGATCGACACCTCGATCGACCAGTTCTACTACCTGGCCCGCACCACCCTGGTCAAGGACGAGGCCTTGTTCGACAAGTTCGACCGGGCCTTTGGCGCCTACTTCAAGGGCGTGGAGATGCTGGCTGACTTCACCAAGGAGGTGCCGCTGGACTGGCTGCGCAAGAACCTGGAGCTGGAGCTGAGCGCCGAGGACAAGGCCAAGATCGAAAAGATGGGCTGGGACGAGTTGATGGAGACGCTGAAGAAACGTTTCGAAGAGCAGAAAGAGCGCCACGAGGGCGGCAGCAAGTGGATAGGCACCGGCGGCACCAGCCCGTTCGGCGCCTACGGTGTCAACCCCCAGGGCATCCGCATCGGCCAGGACAAGAGCCGCAACAAGAGTGCGGTCAAGGTCTGGGACCAGCGCGCCTACAAGGACTACGACGACACGCTGGAGCTGGGCACCCGCAACATCAAGATCGCGCTGCGCCGACTGCGGCGTTTTGCGCGCGATGGTGCCGAGACCGAGCTGGACCTGCAAGACACCATCCACTGCACCGCCGCCAATGCCGGCCTGCTCGACATCAAGCTGGTGCCCGAGCGCCACAACAAGGTCAAGGTGCTGCTGCTGATGGACGTGGGCGGCACCATGGACGAGCA
>JANLZT010000244.1:0-10978 GCA_031366465.1 Betaproteobacteria bacterium
GCCAGCGGCTCTACCTGCGGCCCGGCGTGCTGAGCCGGCGGCCCACCGCCGCCCTGGTCTGGGACTGCGGTAGCAGCGGCCGGGTGGCGGCGGGTGTCGAGTTGATCGGCCAGGTCGGCGCGGACGGCCTGGCGTCGCGGCTGCTGCCCGCCGCCTGCCGCTAGCCGCCAAGACGATGCAAGCCGACCCTGACGCCCTGGCGGCCTGGCAACAGCCCACGCTGGCCATCGTCGGCCCGCTCGACATGGCCTTGGCGCTGCTGTTGCTGGTGGCGCTGATGTTCGGCGCGGTCAGCAGCCTGGGGCCCTTGGTCTTCCGGGCCAAGTTATCTGAGGCGCTGGCCCAGGCCTCGGCACGCCGCAATGAGGTGGTCGAGCGATTTGCGCTCAGTGGCATGCCGGTCGAGCTGCCCGGCGAGATCACCGCAGTGAGCCTGCCGCGCACGGCCGCTGACCATATGGCCGGCAAAGGTGGCGGCGGTCCGGCCGCAGCGCCACCGCCGAGCTTTTTCAACGGCGCCGCGCGCCAGCGCCAGAGTGAGGGCTATGACACCCCGGCCGTGGTGAGCAAGCAGGTCTCGACCCTGCACATCGACGGCGCGGTGATCGTGGTGGCCGGCCAGATCGACGGCCTGCAGGGCCGGCCCTATGAGCTGGCGCTCTACCCGGTGGTGCAGGACGGGCGGGTGCCGCAGGTGCTGGTCTGGCAGTGCGGCCGGCATGCGCTGGGCCCGGGCTGGGTGGGGCCCTCACCCGATCTGAAGCAGCGTCTGCCCGACGCCTTGCTGCCGTCAGCCTGCCGCGCGCAGCGGCCGCCTGTATGAGCCCACCGGGCCGCCCCAAGGGCGAATACCGGAGTGCGCAGCACGAAGGTCGTCCAGTGAGCCGCCGCCTGCCGGTGGCGCCCACAGCGGTGCTGTTGCGCCAGTTGGCCGACGGCCTGCAGGCCGGCGCCGCGCCCGACGAGGTGCTGGCGGTGCTGGAGCAGGCATCCTCCGCCGCCACGCCCTGCCAGGCCTTGCTGCTGGCGCTGCGCGAGGCGGCGCAGCAGGGGCTGCCGCTGGCGTCTGCCTTTGGCCGCTTCCCGCAGATGTTCTCCGACGAGGCGGTGGCGCTGCTGGCCGCTGCCCAAGGGCCAGCGGTACGGGCCGCCGCCCAGGGGCCAGGGGTACTGGCCGATGCCCAGGCCGCCGGGCTGCTGGCCGAGGCCATTGGCATGGTTGCCCAGGAGATCGAGCAACGCGCCAGCCTGCGGCGCGGCCTGCTGGGGGCGCTGGCCTGGCCCTTGTTTGTCGGCGCCTGGCTGGTGTTGATGGTGATGGCCGCGATGATCTTCGTGGTGCCGGCCTTCAAGGACGTGTTCTCCGGCTTTGGCGCTGAGCTGCCCGCGCCGACGCTGTTGCTGATCGCCGCCTCCGGGCTGGTGCAGCGCGGCTGGTGGGTGTTGCTGCTGGGCGGCGCGCTGGCCTGGGCCTGGCTGCGCTCGCCGGCCCGGCGCCGACGCCTGGCGCAGGGCCAGCGCTGGTCCAGGCTGGTGCTCGGGTTGCCGCTGTTCGGTGCCTTCTTGCGTGCCTGGTTCCTGCTGCGGCTGGCGCGGCTGCTGCTACCGGTGCAGGCCGGCCGCCTGCCGGCGCCGCTGGTGCTGGCCTATCTGCGCGCCAGCACCGCCAACCGCGGCCTGTGCGACCAGGCGCTGGCGCTGGAGACCCGGCTGCAGCAGGGCTTGCCGCTGGCCGATGCGCTGCAGGACAGCCAGGTCGGCGGCGGTGACCTGTCGCTCGCGCTGCGCTGGGCTGCGCCGGGCGCGTCGCCGGTGGCCGCACTGCAGGGCGCGCTGGCGCCGCTGGAGGCTGACCTGCTGCGCCGCCGGGTGCGCCTGCAGCAGGGCCTGATCGCCGCCTTCTACGGCATCGCCGGTGCGCTGGTGGCGCTGTTCGTGGTCGCGCTCTACCTGCCGATCTTCAAGCTCGGCGCAGTCGTGTAGGGAGAAGTCCAAACATGCGTTCACAACAGGCCTTCACGCTGATTGAGCTGATGATCGTGGTCAGCATCATCGCCATGCTGGCCACCCTGGCCATGCCCAGCTACCAGGACCGGGTGATCCGCAGCCAGGTCAGCGAGGGCCTGGTGCTGGCCGGTTTTGCCCAGCAGGCGGTCGAGGCCTACCGGGCCCGCCACCAGCGCCTGCCGACTGACAACGCCGCCGCCGGCCTGCCCGCGCCCGAGCTGGTGGTCGGCAACTATGTCGACGCGCTGACAGTCACTGACGGGGTGCTCACCATCACCTATGGCAACCGCGCCAACCGCCACCTGCGCGGCCAGAAGCTGGCCTTGCGGCCGGCGGTGGTGCCGGCCCATGCAGTGGTGCCGATTGCCTGGGTCTGCGGCAACGCCAGCGTGCCCGAGCGCATGCAGGTGGCCGGCATCAACACCACCACCCTGCCGGCCACCCAGTTGCCGGTGGATTGCCGCTGAAACCCGCCATGGCAGCCGCCAGTTCCGTCAATCCAAGCCCAAGCCCGGGCCTGTGGCGAAGGGCCTGGCGGGCGTTCTGGCGGCCGGTGCTGGCGGCTGGGCTGCTGGTCGGCCTGGGGTCGGCGCTGCTGGCCACCTGGCTGCTGTTGGCGACCCACCAGCAAGACCTTGGCAATGACCTGCTGCGGGCCGAGCTCAAGGGCTTGGAGGCGCCCTTGAAGGAGCTGGCCGCGCTGCGCCCCCAACTGGCCCAGGCACTGGCGCTGCAGGCCGACGAGCCGCTGTGGGCGGTGCAGCGCCAGTGGCCGGCGCGCCTGCTGCTGTTGCTGGTCAGCGCGCGGCCCGCCGGGCTGCTGTTCGATGAGCTGCGCGAGACCGACGATGGCCTGCAGATCAGCGGCCATGCCCGCAGCTACGCCGAACTGCTGCAACTGGCCGAGGCGCTGACCCGGTCCGGCCTGCTGCAGCAATTGGACGTCGGCTTGCTGCGGCCCGACCCGGCGGCCAGCGCGGCGGCCGGTGGCGGCCTGGTCTTCCGGCTCGATGCCCGCGTTGGCAAGTCGCTGCGGCCCCAGCACCGCCCCGACTGGCCGCTGCGGGTGGGCGGCGCCACCGGAGACCCACCATGACCGCGCGCTGGGCCCGCTGGCGGGCTGGGTGGTTTGCGGGCTGGGCCCAGTGGCTGGCCTTTGGGCTGGCCTTGCTGGGGCTGGCGGGGCTGAGCCAGCAGGCCTTGATTGCGCCGCTGGCCGAGGAGCTGGCCCAGTCGCGCCAGGCTGAGCCGCCGCTCAAGGACGAGTTCCACAACAAGCTGCAGCAGGCCGTCAGCCTGGGCCCGCTGCGCGAGCGGCTGGCGGCCTTGCGCAGCAGCGGCCAGCCGCCGGCATCGGCCACCGGCCAGCCGCTGGCCGAGTTGGGCCAATTGGCCACGCTGGCGCAGGCGCACGGCCTGCAGATTGCCCTGCTGCAGTCTGGCGACGAGTTGCACCTGCAGGGCGCCCAGGCGCTGCGCGTGGCCCGCCTGCGCCTGGGCGGCAGCTACCGCCAACTGGCCGGCTTTGTCCAGGCCCTGGGCGGCGCCCAAATCAAGCTAGCGCTGCGCCAGTTGCACTGGCAGGCCGACAGGCCCCGCCAACTGGTCTGGCTGGACGCGCGTGTCGATGTCTACCGGCCGCTCACGGCCGATGAGCTGGTGGCGTCGGCCAAGGCCAGCGCGGCCGCAGTCAAGGCGGCCAAGTGATGAACGCCCCCAGGCCGACGACATACGTCGTCCGCGCCCCAAGGGGGTTGAGCAAAGTGGCCAAGCAACATTTGCGCAAGAGCCGCGCGTTGCTGTCGGCACTGCTGGCGCTGCTGCTGCTGGCGCTGGTCTTGACCGCCTGCGACAGCCCGGCCGACCCCGCCGCGCTGCAGCAATGGATCGCCGAGCAGCGGCGGGCCACCCAGGCCAGCCCGGCACCACTGCCACCGGCGCCACCGGCGCCACCGGTGGCGGCCCTGCCGGCGCTGCAGGCCGACCTGGCCGACCAAGCCGACCCTTTCGGCATCGGCAGCGCGCCCGGCGTGCGGCCTCAGCCTGGCCGCTCGCCTTGAATCGGCGCCGGTCCGCCGCCACCCAGCAGCCCCGTCGCCAGCCGCTGCGCCGCCTGGCGCAGCGTCGATGTGCCGGAGCCGGCGGCCAGTGCCAGGCAGGCCCGCAGATAGGCGCGGTCGTCCTGCAGGCGGTCCAGGTCGATGCAGTGGCCCAGGCCTGCCATCAGCCATTTGAAGTCCACCAGGTCGAGCAGGCCAGGCGCAGCAGCGGGGGGCGGGGACAGTGCGGCGGCGTGGCGCAGCAGGGTGGGGGACGGGTGCATGGTCACTTTCGCAGCGTCGTGGTCTGGCCACCAGCCTAGGCCGGCGCCCAGCCCACAAGGGGTGGAGCAGGGCCTTGAAAAACCGCCAATTCGGGCCGGTTCAGCCGGCTGGGGCGGTGGGTGCCTTGCCTTATGCTTGTCGGCATGGCAGCCCTTGCGATTGACTTCTCTGACCTTGCCGCCGCTGCCGAAAGGCTGCGCGGCGTGGCGCATCGCACGCCGGTGCTGCGTTCGCGCTGGGCCGACGAGGCCTGCGGTGCCCAGGTTTTTTTCAAGGCCGAGCACCTGCAGCGCATGGGCGCCTTCAAGTTCCGGGGCGCCTACAACGCGCTGGCGCGCTTCACGCCCGCGCAGCGCCGCAGCGGGGCGCTGGCCTTCAGCTCGGGCAACCATGCCCAGGCGATTGCCCTGTCGGCCCGCTTGCTGGGCATGCCCAGCGTGATCGTGATGCCGCAGGACGCGCCGCCCGCCAAGCTGGCCGCCACCCGCGGCTACCAGGCCGGCCAGGCCGGCAGTGAGGTGCTGCTCTACGACCGCTACACCGAGGACCGCGGGGCCATCGCCGCCCGCCTGGCTGCGGAGCGCGGCATGACGCTGATCCCGCCCTTCGACCACCCGGACGTGATGGCCGGCCAGGGCACCGCCGCGCTGGAGCTGATCGACGAGGTCGGCCACCTCGATGCGTTGCTGGTCTGCGTCGGCGGCGGCGGCTTGATCGCCGGCAGCGCGGTGGCGGCCCGGCACCGGCTGCCGGACATCGAGCTGATCGGCGTCGAGCCCGAGGCCGGCAACGACACCCAGCAAAGCCTGGCGGCCGGCCGCATCGTGCAGATCGAGGTGCCGCAGACGATTGCCGACGGCGCCCAAACCACCGCCAGCGGCTTGCTCACCTTCCCGGTGATCCAGGCGCTGGTGCGGCGCATCGTCACCGTCAGCGATGCCCAGCTGGTGCACACCCTGCAGTTCTTTGCGCAGCGCATGAAGCAGGTGGTCGAGCCCACCGGTTGCCTGGCTGCGGCGGCCTTGCTGCAAGGCGTGGTCGAGCTGCGCGGCGCCCGGGTGGGGGTGATCCTGTCGGGCGGCAATGTCGATCTGCCGCGCTATGCGCAGTGGCTGGCGCAGGGGGCCTGAGTTGCCGTCCTGCAGTGCCAGCCGCCCGGCCGCCGGGCTGCTTGTCACCTTGCTTGCCAGCTTGCTCGCCGGCCTGGTTGCAGGCCTGGCAGCAGCCACAACCGCCCTGGCCCAGCCCGTCCTGCAGCCCCGCAGCCCCAACCGCCTGCAGCCCGACCCCATCGTCGGCCGCTGGGTGAGTGTGTCGGGCAATGAGCAGGTGGAGATCAAGGCCAACGGCTATGTGCGCACCTGCTTTGTCGGCAACAAGCCCGGCAGCGCGTCGATGGGGGCCTGGTCGCGCACCCCGCAGGGCGCCTACCGGGTCGAGTTCAGCCATGCCGTTACGCCGCGCTGTGGCGATGAATCGCGCCTGCTGCGCCGCTACGAGCTGAGCATCATCGGCAACGCCACCGCCAACCGCAACGAGCTGGCCTTGTACCTGTCGGGCGAGTTCCCGCCGGACCGATTTGTGCGGGCGCCCGACGCCGCCCGTTGATCCGCCACCCCTCGGAGATGCCATGAGTGACAGCCCCGCCAAACCCACCACCGACCCCGACACCGCCGCCCTTGCTATCAAACGCCAGCGCGACAGCGTTGACCAATTGCTGGCGCGCCCGGCGGTGCTCAGCAGCGGCGCGGTGGCCTTGGCCGGCGGCCAGGCCCTGGATTACGAGCTGCGGGCGGCCTTTGTGCCGGTGCTGGCCGGCGGCATGGACGGCCAGCGCGGTGAGCCCCAAGCCGCAGTGTTCACGGTGGCCTACAGCGCCCGCCAGGCCACCGGTGCGCCGCCCCGGCCGGTGTGTTTTGCCTTCAACGGCGGGCCAGGGTCGGCCTCGATCTGGCTGCACCTGGGCGCGCTGGGGCCGAAGCGGGTGCCGGTCAACGACGACGGCTCGCTGGCCGCCGCGCCCTATGCGGTGGTCGACAACCCGCTCACCTGGCTGGCCTACTTCGACCTGGTCTTCATCGACCCGCCACACACCGGCTGGTCGCTCAGCGCCAGTGACGAGGCGCGCAAGCGCCAGTTGACGGTGGACGGCGATGTCGAGGCCCTGGCCGAGGTGATGCGCGGCTGGCTGGCGGCCAATCGCCGCTTCGGCGCGCCGCTCTACCTGGCCGGCGAGAGCTATGGCACCACCCGGGGCGCCGCGCTGGCCGACAAGATGCTGGACCACGGACTGGCGTTCTCCGGCCTGATCCTGGTGTCCTGCGCGATGGACCTGCAATCCATCGTCTTCGCGCCGCGCAACGACCTGCCTTTTTCGCTGTTCCTGCCGGGCTTTGCCGCCACCGCCCAGTACCACGGCACGCTCAAGGGCGCGCTGGCGGCGTCGCCCGAGGCCGCCCGCCAGGCCGCCGAGGATTTTGTGCAGTCCGACTACCTCGGCGCGCTGCAGGCTGGCGCCCGCCTGAGCCGCCGCGAGCGCAGCCGCGTCGAGAAGCGCCTGGCCGAGTTGACCGGCCTGGCCTTGCCGGTGGTCCAAGAAAACAATCTGCGCATCAGCGACAGCACCTTCTTCGTCGAGGCGCTGCGCCCGCGCGGCCTGCTGGTGGGCCGGCTGGAGTCGCGTGCCACCGCGCCGATGGCCGCCACCCGCGAGCGCCAGATGGGTTTTGATCCCGGCATCGAGGGCATCGCCATCCCCTACACCAGCGCCGGGCTGGCCTACTTCGCCTCGCTGGGCCTGCCCACCGAGCTGCGCTACGAGACCCTGAACTTCGACGTCCACAAGGCCTGGAACTGGCAGCGTGGTGCCGGCCTGGGCATTGGCGAGGCCAATGGCTTCACCAGCACCAGCGGTGATTTGGCGCGGGCGATGCGCCGCAACCCCCACCTCAAGGTGCTGGTGGCCAGCGGCCGCTACGACCTGGGCACGCCGTACTCCGCCACCGACTGGTCATTGGCCCAACTGGACGCCCCGCCCGAGGTGCTGGCCCGCATCACCCACCGCTACTACGACGCCGGCCACATGATGTACACCCGGGTGGCGGATTTGACGCAGTTGCACAGCGATCTGGCTGCTTGGCTGAGCCCGTGCACAAACCGTCCTGAGGACGGTTTGTGACTGGCGACAGCGCCGCAGGCGCTGCGGTGAAGGCTCATATCGCGCAGCGATGTGAAGGCACCGCAGGTGCCGGCCGAAGCCAAACGGCCGAGCTCTGCGAGGCCGTGGGCAGCCTGAGCGGCAGCAACCGGGGCGGCCCGCCATGCACATCGGCAGCCTCACCGGCGGCGGCGATTGCCCGGGCCTGAACGCGGTGATCCGCGCGGTCACGCTGGCGCTGGTGCACCAGCAGGGCGCACGGGTCACCGGTATCCGGCGTGGTTTTCTCGGCCTGCTAACGCGCGAGGTGATCCCGCTCGGCTTCGACAGTGCGGTGGCGGTGGTGGCCGAGGCGCTGGACCGGTTGGAGACCACCGCCCGCAGCCATGGCCGGGTGATGATCGCCGAGACCATGGGCCGCTATGCCGGCTGGATCGCGCTGGAGGGTGGCATGGCCGGCGCCGCCGATGTGATCCTGCTCCCCGAGCTGCCGTTCAGCGTGGCTGCGGTGCTGCAGCGCTGCCGCGAGCGCGAGGCCGGCCCGGGCGACACCCTGATCTGCGTGGCCGAGGGCGCGCATGCCGCCGGCAGCGCGATGACGGTGGCGCAGACCCTGGCCGACAGCCCCGACCCGCTGCGCCTGGGCGGCATCGGCGCCTGACTGCAGCAGCAGTTGCAGCCGCAACTGGCCAGCGAGGTGCGCGCCACCCTGCTGGGCCATGTGCAACGCGGTGGCGCGCCGACGCCCTTCGACCGGGTGCTGGCCACCCGCTTTGGCTGGCATCCGGCCGAGCTGGTGCAGCAGCGCCGCTACGGCCGCATGCTGGCGCCGCAGGGCGATGCGGTGGGCAGTGTTGAGCTGGCCGCCGTGGCCGGCTGCCAGCACAGAACGAGGCCCCACAGAGGCAGGCACCCACCGGTAGGCGGCACTCGGAGCGATTGAGACGCGGCGCAAGGCTTGAGACCGTGCGGGCCCACCACTTCGGGAGCCTTGCGTGCAAGCCATTGGCCGGCAGCCCCCAGCGGGCGCCGGATGGCGCACCTGTCCACTACCGCGGCTGCACCTGATTCGCTTCCATGGCGTGCTGGCGCCCAACGCCAAGCTGCGCGCGCTGGTGGTACCGCAAGAGCCTGAAGCGCCCGCGCAGGAAGCAAAGCCCGCCGAGTGCGAGACGAGCTGTGCGCACCACCGACCGGTGCGCCTGAGCTGGGCCAAGCTACTCAAGCGCGTGTTCGAGATCGACATGGAGCACTGCCCGAACTGCGGCGGTGAGCTGAAGATCATTGCGGCGATCCTGGAACAGCCGGTGATCGAGAAGATCCTCACGCACCTGGGGTTGCAGGCCAGGGCGCCGCCCCGTGCGCCGGCCCGTGGCCAAGCGCTGCAGGCGGCCTGACGCTGCCCAACCGCGACAGTTCATGCGACCCAGCACCCCGGGCCGCTGGACTCCGCTGCGTCCGAGCGTTCGCGGAACCGATGGCAGCGGTCTGGCGACCAGGGGTAACCCGCATCAGGCGCCCAAGAAGGACGATGTTCAGCGGGGCTTTCACAGCTCAACAGTCTTGCGCCATCTTCAATGACCGACACACATGCGGCGAGGGCCGTGTTCGGGGCGCCATGGGCAAGGGAAAAGAGCGTTTGAAAGTCCTATCCTCATCCGGCGCCTTGGGGATGTGCGAGCGGCGACAGCCCGCGTACAGTTGCCCGCGAAGGAGCGTAGCCCCATGAGCGACGTCGCAACCTGGCCCCTCGATCAGCGACTGGGCGAGACCCTGACCCGCACGCTGCCCAAGCTGGGTCCCGATGCGCGCGCCCAGATCGAGGCCCTGATCAACCCCAAGTCGTTGGCGATCATCGCCGTCGTGCTGGTCGCCTGGGTGGTGTCGCACGCGTTCGGCGTCGGCGAAGTGATCGATCTGCTGATCGCCGCGGTCGGCGCCGTGTCGATCGGATACGCGGTCTTCACGGGCCTGGACCACCTGTACGACTTTGCCGCCGGCGTGTATGGCGCCAAGTCGACGCGCGACCTCGATGCGGCCGCCGACCACCTCTCGAAAGCGATCGCGATCCTCGGCGTACAGGCGGTGCTGGCGGTGTTGTTCCGGGGCGCGAAGGCACCGCGTACCGGCAAGGGCGGCAGGGTCAACCTCGGCACGCCGCCGAAGGCCACCGGGCTGCGCTACAAGCCGACGGTGCGCCAGAACCCCAACCTGCGGGCCGGCGAGGGTTCGACCTCCTTCTGGGGCAATATCGAAGTCTCGTCCAAGGGGTCGATGCTCGAGCAGGCGGTGGTGCTGCTGCACGAGCGCGTGCACCAGTTCCTGATGCCCAAGCTCGACATTCTCCGCGCCTACCGCGCCAGCAACCGGGCTGGGTCGTACATGCGGTCGTCGCTGTGGCGTTACATCGAAGAGGCCTTGGCCGAGACCATCGCCCAGGTGGGCGTGAACGGCTTCAAGCAGTTCTTCGCGGGCATCAAGTTCCCAGTGTCCAACGGCTACATGTTCCTGCGCCAGGGCGGTGGCTTCGACCCGCGCTTCACCGGGGTCGGCGGCATTCCGGAAGCGGCCGGACTGATCTACAACGCGATGGTTGCCGGGGTGGCCATCGAGCTCTGGTTCCAGCCCAGCAACGTTCGATGACCACCGGCGGCGCGGTACAGTGACGCTGATGTCGCGACTCAGGCAATGGCTGGCCGGCGACCGGCCAGCCGCGCCGCGACTGACGGCGCAGCAGGCGGTGGACCTGGCGCGTGCGGCAGCGGCCTCGCACGCGCTGGCCCACACCCTGAGGCTGGCCACGCTGCGCACCGACGCGGGCCGGCTGGTCTGGGACGTGGGCTCCGACGGCATCGGCCGCACGCTGCTCGTGACCCTGGCCGATGCCACTGGCGAGGTGCTTTCGATCCGCGAACTCGGCCTGCGCTGAGCGGACTTGCACCCGGCGCCGCTGGGTACACTGGGCAGCGACGACGAACCCGCACCCAGACCGACCCGCGACGCGAGCCGCGCTGCGCAACGCCGCCGTCGGCGCCACCCTGGCCTCGGCCGCTGCCGGAGCAATTGTCCGCCCCAGGCCGCGCAGCAACTTCGTCTACACCACCCAGACGCTCGTGGACGGCTGGCGGCCGGCGGGCGAGGACATCGACTTCGACCTCGTACCGTGGCTGGCACGCGGCAAGTTGTGCTGGTGCGAACCTGGTTCAGGCATTGACCAGTGCAGCAAGTCACCAGCGCAGCCTTGTCCCTTCATCGGCCATCGATCGACTCACGTCCCGAAGCATCAGGAGTGCGGGGTTGATCGATGGGAGGTGAGGCGCCGACAAGAGGAGCCCACGCTTGCAGCGAGAACCTGATGACGGTCGTGAGGCTGAGTTCGACAAGGGCAATGCGAACGACAGTTCTCGGGCGGTGAGCCACGGTACTCGGGCGGCAGCTCTGGGTCGTGAGGCGCCGGAACCAACCGCAGGGTAGGACGACGCCCAGCCGA
>JANLZT010000297.1:0-2716 GCA_031366465.1 Betaproteobacteria bacterium
GCCGTCTACATGGCCAGGCTGGCGCCGGCCGGCATGATCTTCATCCCCTGCAAGGACGGCATCAGCCACAACGAGATCGAGGACGCCCAGCCGGCCCACATCACCGCCGGCTGCAATGTGCTGCTGCACGCGATGCTGGAGCGCGCCAGGGTGGTGGGGGCCTGAGCGGCTGGGCGCCAGCCGGCCGCAGCGCGCCAGCCCGCTGAGCTGGCGGGCCCTGCTGCCCACCTGCCCGTCAACGTGTTCTCGCGCTTCGAAAGCCTGGTCGACCCCTATCCCGATGTCCTGCCGGCCACGCCGCCGGCCGGCTTCTGGCCCTTCATGTGGGCGGCCACGCTGGGGCTGCGCCGCTGGTGCTGGACGCGCCCGGCGCCGCCGCGCTGCAGGTCAGCCGGGGTGAAGTGCGTTTTGAGGACGTCTCGTTTGCCTATGGCGGCCCGCGAGCGGTGATCGACAGTTTCAGCCTGCAAATCCACCCTGGCGAGAAGATCGGCCTGGTGGGCCGCTCGGGTGCCGGCAAGAGCACCCTGGTGAACCTGCTGCTGCGCTTTCACGACGTGGCCGGCGGCCGCATCCTGATCGCTTGACAGCGAGGTCGAGGCCGCTATCCAGGCCAGCCTGTACCGGCTGATGGAGGGCAAGACGGTGGTGGCCATCGCCCACCGCTTGAGCACCATCGCGGCGATGGACAGGCTGGTGGTGATGGACGTCGGCCGCATCGTCGAGCAGGGCGACCACGCCACCCTGCTGGCCTCGGGCGGGCTGTATGCCCGGCTGTGGGCGCACCAGAGCGGCGGCTTTCTGGGGGAAGTGGTGGACGGGCCGGATGGCGTCTGAGCCGCAGGCCAGGCCACTTCAGCAACGTCACCCGCCCCCGGGCCGGGCCGGCAGCATCCTCACTGGCAGCACTGTCACTGGCAGCACTGTCACCGGCATGCGGCTGCCCGGGCAGCCGGCGGCCGCACTGGCCGCAGCCGGCGGGCAGGCGGCCAGCGCGGCGGCCTCGGCCCGGGCGGCCTTGGCGGCGCGCAGCTTGAGGTGGGGCTGGATCATCAGCCAGGGCAGGCCCACCACGGTGGCCAGCGTCAGCAGCACGATCCAGCGCCGCAGGGCCGGCGAGATGGGCCGGTAGGGGGCCACCCGGGCTTTGATCTCCGGCACGGGCTTGGGGGCCGGCGGCGGCGCGGCGTGGCGGGGTGGGTCTGGCATCGGCCGGCACTATCCCATACCCCCAGCCGGCAGGCCGGCATGGGCGGCATGGGCGGCCGGCTCACATCGGGATCAGCTTGGCGCCGGCATCCACAGACAACACCTCGCCGGTGGTCTTGCTGGCGTCCACCCCCAGGTACCAGGCGGCGCGGGCTACGTCCTCGGGGCTGATGATCTCGGCCAGCGCGGCCCGCGCCTTGTAGGCCTGCACACCCGCCGCGTAGCGCTCGGCACCCATGCCGTTTTTCAGCCATGGGGTATCCACCAGGCCGGGCGCGATGGCATTGACGCGCACCGCCGGGCCGAGTGCACGCGCCAGCGCAAAGGTCATGGCGTTCAGCGCGCCCTTGCTGGCGGCGTAGGCCACCGACGAGCCCATGCCGGTGAGCGAGGCAATCGACGACATATTGACCACCGCGCCGGGCGGGTGGCGCCCCAGCAGCGGCGCCAACGCCCGGATCATCTGGAAGGCGCCCACCACGTTGACGGCATAGATGCGCTGGAAGTCCTCAGCGTCCAGGCCGTCCAGGTTGCCGGCGGCCACAAACTTGGTGGTACCGGCGTTGTTGACCAGCACATCGCAACGGCCCCAGCGGGCATCCACCTCGGCCGCCAGGCGGCGGCAGTCGGCGTCGTCGGCCACATTGGCCTGCACCACCAGCACCTGGGCACCGCTGGCTTGGCCCAGGGCGCGGCATTCAGCCGCCACGGCCTCGGCCGGCGCGGCGTCGCGCGAGTAGTTGACCACCACCTGCCAACCGCGCTGCGCAAACAGCCGCGCGGTGGCCGCGCCGATGCCCGACGACGAGCCGGTGACCACGCAAACCTTGTTGTCCATGCTGTGCTCCAAACAGGGTATTGACGCCGGCCGCTCACCGCCCCGGCCAAGCTCGGGCTGGCCCAGCATAGGCTGCAGGGCGCGATCGGGGCCGTCACCTCAGCGACCGCGCCAGGCCAGCGCCGCTGGCTGAGAATGTCGCCACACATTCATGATTGTTGAATGCTGGCATCGAAGCCGCAGGACACCCAAGCCGCGCGGCATCCGCAGACTGCGTGAGTTGCAACCCCGCAATTTCTTGGAGAACCCATGTCCACCATCGCCATCGTTTATCACAGCGGCTACGGCCACACCGCCAAGATTGCCGAGGCCGTCGCCGCCGGTGCCGGTGCGCCCCTGCTTGCCATCGACGCCGAGGGCAACCTGCCCGACAGCGCCTGGGTCACGCTGGCAGCGGCCCGCACCATCGTCTTCGGCTCGCCCACCTACATGGGCAGCGTGAGCTGGCAGTTCAAGAAATTTGCCGACGCCTCGTCCAAGCCCTGGTTCGGCCAGGCCTGGAAGGACAAGCTGTTTGCCGGCTTCACCAACTCGGCGTCGATGAACGGCGACAAGCATTCCACCCTGCACTACATGATGACGCTGGCGATGCAGCACTCAGGCCTGTGGGTGGGCACCGGCATGATGCCCAGCAACAGCAAGGCGGCCAAGCGCGACGATTTGAACTAC
>JANLZT010000299.1:0-2537 GCA_031366465.1 Betaproteobacteria bacterium
GCCGGCAGCGCCAGGTGCACGATCAGCACATCCACCACCCCGGCAGCCTGCACGATGGCCGCCGGCAGCGCCGGGTCGTCGGCCAGTGGCCGCGGGTCGGCGATGACGGTGGCGCCCTGGCGGGCCAGCACCTCGGCCAGCGCCGGGCCCATGAAGTCTTGCGATTGGGTCAACAGCACCCGCTTGCCGTGGAGTTGGGTCGAGATCATCGGTGCAGTATCCGGGCCGGCGGGATGTGCTGCAAGCCGGCCGGCCGGCGTCAGCTCACGCCGCACTCAGTCGCGCACTCACTCGCGGGCCCAGAACAGCGCAGCGCACAGCGCCAGGCCCACCGCCCACAGCCAGCCGGTCTGCGTCACCAGATAGGGGAAGAAGCACAGCGCCACCCCCAGCCATTTGCGCTGCGGCCGCCCGCTGCGGCGCCCCGAGAACCAGGCCCACATACCGACCCCGCCGAACAGGATGGCGCCGATCACGAAGGCGGGGCTGGGCAGGTCCAGCCCGAATGACTGGAGGCTGGCTTGCAGTGTGGCCAAATCGTTCACAACGGGGCTGGGTGGGCAAGGGTGCACGATTGTGGGGCGGTCTTGCGGCTGTCTTGCAGCCAGTCCGGGGCCGGAGACAGGGGGAAGGCATGGCTTGGCAACAAACCCGGATGTGGCGGGCGATGGTGGTGCGGCCGCGCTTGCTGTTCACGCTGGCCGTCGGGCTGGCGGTGGGCGGGTTGCTGCCGGCGGCCTGGCTGCCGCATGCGCTGACCCGCTGGCTGCTGGCCTGGAACGTGGGCACGGTGCTGTATGTGGCACTGGCGACTTTGATGATGCTGCGCTCGACCCACGACCACATGCGCCAGCGCGCGCAGGTGCATGACGACGGCCAGCGTGTGATCCTGCTGCTGGTGGCGGTGGCCGGGCTGGCCAGCCTGGGGGCGATCGCCGGTGAGCTGTCGCTGGCCCGCCAACTGCACGGGGCCGACAAGGGCTGGCATGTGGCGCTGGCGGGGTTCACGGTGCTCAGCGCCTGGGCCTTCATCCAGGTGATGTTCACGGTGCACTATGCCCATGACTACTACGCCGCGCTGGGGCGGCAGCAGAGCCCGGGCCTGAAGTTCCCGGACGATGAGCTGCCCGACTACGGTGACTTCTTCTACTTTGCTGCAGTGATCGGCACCTCAGCCCAGACCGCCGATGTCAGCTTCGTCACCAAGCCGATGCGGCGCGTCGGCACCCTGCACTGTGTGCTGGCCTTCTTCTTCAACACCACGGTGCTGGCGTTGCTGATCAATATCGGCGCCAGCCTGGTGTGATCGGCCGCGCTCAGGCCGCCGTGGCCTGGCGCACCGCATGCGCCCATTGGTCCATCAGTGCTTGCGCCCGCTCGCGCGCCAGCGTGGGGACGAAGCGCCGCTCCACCTGCCATTGCGCCGACAGCTCGTCCAGATTCTTGTAGACGCCCACCGCCAAACCCGCCAGGTAAGCGGCGCCCAATGCGGTGGTCTCGGTCACTTTGGGCCGCAGCACCGGGATGCCCAGCAGATCGGCCTGGAACTGCATCAGCAAGTTGTTGACGCAGGCGCCGCCGTCCACCCGCAATTCGGCCACTGGGGAACCCCCAGCCGCCACCGCATCGCGGCTCATCGCCTGCAGCAAGGCTGCACTCTGGAAGGCGATGCTCTCCAGCGCGGCGCGGGCGATGTGGGCCACGGTGCTGCCGCGCGTCAGGCCGGTGAGGGTGCCGCGCGCGTTGGCGTCCCAGTAGGGCGCGCCCAGGCCGGTGAAGGCCGGCACAAACATCACGCCGCCGGCATCGGGCACGCTCTCGGCCAGGGCTTGCACCTCGCCGCTGGCCTGGATGGCGTTCAGGCCGTCGCGCAGCCACTGCACCACCGCACCGCCGATGAAGACGCTGCCCTCCAGCGCAAATTCCGGCTGGCCGGCGCTGGTCTGGGCGGCGGCGGTGGTGATCAGGCCGTTCTCGCTGATGCGGAACTTGTCCCCGGTGTGCATCAGCATGAAGCAGCCGGTGCCATAGGTGTTCTTGGCCAGACCGGGCGCCCAGCAGGCCTGGCCGAACAAAGCACTTTGCTGGTCGCCGGCCATGCCCGCCACGGGGACAGCGGCGCCCAGCAGCGCCGGCTCGGTGTGGCCGAAGACATGGCTGCTGGGGTAGACGGCCGGCAGCAGGCTGTCGGGCACATGCAGCAGCTTGAGCAGCTCGTGGTCCCAGACGTTGTGGCGGATGTCGAACAACATCGTGCGCGATGCATTGCTGACATCGGTGGCATGCACCCGGCCGCCCGTCAGCTTGTAGAGCAGCCAGCTGTCGATGGTGCCGAAGGCCAGGTCGCCATGGGCGGCGGCGATGTGGGCGCCGCTGACATGGTCCAGCAGCCAGCGGATCTTGGTGGCCGAGAAATAGGCGTCCACCACCAGCCCGGTGCTGCTTTGGATCTGCTCGGCATGGCCCTGCTCGCGCAGTTGCGCGCACAGCGGCTCGCCGCGCCGGTCTTGCCAGACGATGGCGTTGTGGATGGGCAC
>JANLZT010000306.1:0-12591 GCA_031366465.1 Betaproteobacteria bacterium
CAGGAGCAGCCGGCGCTGCGCCGCCTGGCGCTCCTGGAACTCGCCCAGCACCTCCACGTAATAACCGCGCGGCAACTCCAGCTTGGCCAGCTTGTCCTGCAGCGCACGCGCCACCGTGCCCAGGTCGCCATCGGTGCTGACGTCGGCCTTGACGTCCATCCGCCGGGTACTGTTTTCGCGCAATACCACGTTGGGCGCCGGATTGATCGACACCTTGGCCACATCGCCCAGCCGCACCTGCTCGCCGCGGCGTGCATCGATCATCAGGTCATTGACACCGTGGATGCTGTTGCGGTGGCGCTTGTCACCCCACACATGCACCTCGAAGTTCTTGCCATCGCGCCAGATGTCGCCGGCCTCTTCACTGGCCACGAACACCGAGGCCGTGCGGCGGATGTCGCCCGGCTTGATGCCGTAGCGCGAAGCCTTTTCAAGGTCGACCTCGATCTGCACTTGCGGAACCTCGGTGACCAGATCGACATGGGGATGCACGATGCCGGGGATGGTGGCCATCAACTTCTCGATCTCGGCGGCCTTGTCGCGCATCACATGCAGGTCATCGCCGCTGATGCGCACCACCAGGCCATGGCCGACCCCGCTGATCACCTCCTTGGTGCGCTCCTTCAGGTAGGTCTGCACATCGCGTTGCAAGCCGGGATAGGAATCGACCACCGCCTGCACCTTGGCCACTGTCTCGTCATAGTTGACATGGCGATCGATGCTGATCCAGTTCTCGGCAAAGTTCATGCCCACCGGTTCGTCAGACAGGGTGCCCTGGCCGATGTGGGCGCCAAAATTACGCACCCCGGGGATGGCCAGCAGGTCCTTGCTGGCGGCCAGCACGATGCGCTGCATCTCGGCCTGCGAGGTGCCGGGCCGTGTCAGCCAGTGCATCAGAAAATCGCGCTCCTTGAAGGCCGGGAACAGGCCCTGCCCCAGCAACGGCACCGTGATCACCCCCGCCAGCACCATCACCGCCACGGTGGCATAGGCCCGGCCGGGGCGGTCGACCAGCCGCTCCAGCAGGCCGGCATAGCGCGTCTGCAGCCACCGCGCCACCGGTGACTCATGGCGCTCCAGCGGGGCGTTCTTCAGCATCACCAGCGCCAGCGCGGGTGTCAGTGTCAGCGCCACCAACAGCGAGGCCAGGATGGCCAGCGCATAGGCCGACGCCAAGGGCCGGAAGAACGACCCCGCCAGGCCCTCCAGCATGAAGATCGGCAGCGTGGACGCCACGATGATGAAGGTGGCGTGGATGATGGGCGCACGCACTTCCAGCGAGGCCTGCAGGATCACCGACGCGGTGCTCTGGGTGCTGCCCTCGCGGCGGCGTTGGCGCAGGCGGCGCACGATGTTCTCGACATCGATGATCGCGTCATCGACGATCACCCCCAGCGCGATCACCAGGCCCGCCAGCACCATGGTGTTGATCGATGCTCCCGTGAGCTTGAGCACCAGGCCGGCGGCCACCAGCGAGACCGGAATCGACAGGGCGCTGATCAGCGCCACCCGCCACTCGAACAGGAACAACAGCAGCACCACCACGATCAGCACGAAACCGATCAGCATGGCGGTGCCCAGGTTCTGCAGCGCGTCCTCGATGAAGGTGGCCGGGCGGAAGATGGTGGTGTCGATCTGGATGCCAGGCAGGCCGGGCCGCATCTGCTCGAGCGCCGCCTCAACCCCGCGGGTGACCTCCAGGGTATTGCCCCAGGCCAGTTTTTCGACGATCAGCATCAGGCCGATGCCGTCGTTGATGATGGCGTCGCCGTTCATGTGCGGTTGGGTGTCGCGCACGATGGTGGCCACATCGCCCAGCCGAACCAGCGGGCCGGCGTCGGGCGCCTTCTCATGGCGTTCGATCGGCATCTTGGCCAACTCGGTGGGCGTCAGGTTGGGCAGGATGTGGCGGATGCCAAGCCGCTGGGTGGCGGTGTCGATGAAGCCGCCGGTGCCGATCTCGTGGCCACTGATGTGCTTGAGCATGCCCACGTCCAGGGCATCAGAGGCCGCCTCCATCACGCCGTTGATCGTCACCTTGTGCTGGCGCATCTTCTCGGCATCGGCATGCACCTGCAGCACGTTCCAGCGGTCGCCCCAAATCGCCACATTGGCCACCCCCGGCACCATCATCAGCCGCGGCCTGACCGTCCAGTAGGCCGTGAGTGCGGCGTCGATCAGGTTGTGGGTGGTCTTGTCCTTGACTGTCATGCCGATCTTCATCACCCGGCTGGTCGACGACAGCGGCTGGATCATGAACGGCGAGGTGGCCCAGCGCGGCAGGTTGGCGGTCACGGCCGTCACCCGCTCCTGCACCCGCAGCCTGGCGTCCATCAGGTCGGTACCCGGCTTGAAGATCAGCACCACGTCGGACAGGTCGTTGACCGAGCGCGTGCGCAGCACATCCAGGCCCGCCACGCCCGCCAGCGCCTGCTCCATCGGCACCGTGACCAGCGATTCGACATCCGCCGCCGGCATGCCCAGGCAGAGCACCTGCACCTCTACCCGGGGCGGCGCGAACTCGGGGTAGACGTCCACCGGCATGCCGCGAAACTGCGAGGTGCCAAAGGCGATCATCAAGGCCGCCATGACCAACATCAGGTAGCGCAGCCTGAGGCTGGTGCTCACGATCCAGCGCATCATGGTGATGCTCCTTGCAGCGGATATTGCAGAAAGCCGGCCCGGGCTGGCCGCCAACAGTGGGTAGGCTGGCCCAGGCCGTTCTTGACCAACCCTTCAGTGCTGGGGGTGGGTCGCGTCCAGCGCCAACGACAGATCGGGCGCCGTCAGGGGTGGCGCAAAGCGCGGGTACAGCGCCGGCAGCACCAGCAGGTTCTGCAGCGCTGCACCCAGCAGCCCCAGCCCCAGCACCAGCGCCATCGGCATCACCACCTCCAGCCCCGCCACCATGCCCCACACCAGCAGGGGCGCCAGGGCCAGCAGGCCGGCCGCAGTGCTCATCAGCATCGCGCCAGCCCCCTCTTGGGCCGCGTGCGCCACCACCTCCAGCGAGGGCAGCAGGCCACCAGCGCGTTCGATGCGCCGGCAGCGCTCGATGAATTGCAAGCCCGCTCGCGCCGCATAGGCCAGCACCGCCAGCATGCCGGCCAGCGACAACAGCGACAGCCTCGAGCCTGCCAACCAGCCGCCCAGGGCCGCCGCCCCCAGCGGCACCAGCAGGCCCAGGTACACCAGCAGCCCCAGGCCCCAGCTATCGAGCCGGGACTGCAGCAGGAAGTACAAAGTGATGCACGCCGCCAACGCGAACAGCAAAAGCTTGCGCAGCATCTGCTCGCGCTCGGTGGCTTCACCCATCACCTCCACATGGTGCTCCGACGGGAAGTTGATGCTCTTCAGGCGCTGCTCGGCATCGTGCGCGGCCGATTCCAGGCTGCGGCCCTGCACCTGCGCAATCACATCGATGTAGCGCGAGACGGCATCATGTCGGATCACCGAGGGATTGGGCTTGAGCCGCACATCGGCCACGTCGCCCACCCGCACCTGGGTTTCACCCGGACCATCGACCAGGGTGTCCTTGACGGAATCGATGCCGCTGCGCAACTCGCTGCGGCCCCAGACCACCACGTCAATGATCTTGCTGTCTTCGAACAGCTGGCCGGCGGTGATGCTCGACAGCATGGTGGCGGCCGCCCGCCGCACATCGCCCGGCTTGACCCCCTTGGCCGAAGCCTTGTCGACATTGACCTCGACCTCGATGGTCGGCTCGACCACCGGTGGCTGGATCTTGGGCGAGACCACGCCGCCGATCTCGGCGATCGACTTGGCCACCGTCTCGGCCTTGGCCAACAGCACCTCGTAGTTGCGGCCATAGACCCGGACCACCAGGCCGTCGGTGTTGCCGGCCGTGAACTGGTGCAGGCGCAGATTGGGATAGGCCCCCACCACGCTGGTCAGGCCGGCCTGGCCCTTGGCCGCCGCCTGCACCGCCGCGACGGTGGCGTCGTAGTCGGCCTCGGGCTTGAGGTTGACCCACAGATCGGCCGTGTCCACATTGGCCACCAGGTCAGACGTCGAAGCACGCCCGATGTGGGCATCTGCGCTGCGCACGCCGGCCACCGCCTGCATGGCCTTCAAGGCTTGCGAGACCTTGCTGCGCATCGCGGTGAGGGACGTACCCGGTTCGGCCTGCATGCGCACCAGCAGGTCCCGGTCCTTCAACTCCGGCAACAGTTGGGCGCTCAACAGCATTGGTGTCACCAGCAGCCCCGCCAGGGCCAGCACGGCCGCCGCGCCCGCCGCGACCAGCGGGGCGCGCTGCACGGCACCCAATAAGCCCAGGTAGGCGCCGGCCAAGGGGGTGGCCCGCAGCGCCCGCGTCTGCCCACCCAGCAGGAAGCTGACCAGAGCCGGCGTGACCAACAGCGCCACCAAGGCCGATACCACCACGGCCGCCAGATAGGCCTTTGCCAGCGGCTTGAAAAAGTCGCCCGCCACATCATTGAGCGCCCACAGCGGCGCCACCGACAGCAACGCAATCACCACCGTGGTGGCCATCGGGCCGGCCGCTTCGTGGGCCGCCGCCGCGATGGTGTCCAAGCGCGCTACCGATGCGGCCTGGCCGGCTTGCACCGCCAGGCGCCGGCGCATGTTGTCGACCCCGGCGATCGCATCGTCGATCACCAGCACCAGGGCCAGCACCAGGCCGGCGATGATCGGCAGATTCAGGCTCAGGCCCCAGTAGGACAGCACCAGCCAGGCCGAAGACAGGCTCAGGGTCAGGGCCAGGCCGCTGACCAGCGCGGCGCGCCAGCTCATGAACAAGGCCAGCACCAGCAGGCCCGCCAGGGCCAGGCCGGCGCCGAGACTGGCGATCAGATTGCGCCGCGACTCGTCCACATAAGCGCCGGCGCGAAACACCTGGGTGTTGATCTCGATGCCCTTCATGCCAGGGCGCATCGCCTCCAGCGCACGCTCCACGTCGCGGGTCACCTTCGAGATGCTGGAGTCAGGCGTGCGCTCGACCACCATCAGCAGCCCGGGCGCATCGGCCGTCAGCACCGAGTCCCCGATCAGCATCTGGTGGCCCTCGGTCACATCGGCCACTTCGCCCAGCGTGACCGGCACCGGCAGATCGGATTCGATGGTGATGCGGGCCAGTTCTTTGGCAGACTTGATCGGCTGGGTGTGGTTGATCGAGATGCGCTGGTGGGCGGTGTCGATGAAGCCACCGGTGCCCGGCGTGGACGCCTCGACATAGGACAGCGGCGACGACCACATCGCATTGGCGGTGCTGCGGATCACCTCGTCCACATTGATCTTGGCCAAGCGCAGGCGATGTGGGTCGATCAGCACCTGCAGTTGCCGGTCACGCAAACCCCAGATCGACACATTGGAAACCCCCGGCACCGCCAGCAGCCGTTGCCGAACCTTCCAGCGCGCCAGCGTGGACAGGTCGATCAGCGAGATCTCCTTCGAGCTCATCGAGAAGATCAGGGCCCGGTTGATGGTGGCCGACGGCTGGATGACATAGGGCGGCTTGGACACTGCCGGCAAGGCCGGCACCATCGTCAAGCGCTCCTGCACCACCTGACGCGCGCGCACGTCATTGGCGCCCGACTCGAAGATCATCTCCACCGCCGACAGGCCCGGTGCCGACTTCGAGCGGATCTTGTGCAGCCAGGGGATGCCGGTGAAGAACTCCTGCTCCATCGGGTTGGTGATGAGGTTCTCGACCTCCTCGGGAGACAGACCGAGCGCCTCGGTGTGCACATCCACTTTCACCGGCCCGAAGTTGGGCAGGGCCTCCACCGTGGCCTCACCCAGCCGGGCCAGCCCGACGGCGAGCAGGATGGCCGCGAGCGCAATCACCAGCAGCCGAAACTTCACGCTCGACGCAACGATCGAGTGGATCATGACGCACCCCGCACAGGTTGATGAAACTGCTGCAGCGGCCACCAGCCTGCTGCATCCACCCAGCGCTTGTTGTATCCACATCGCGGGACACATCATCGACATCACATCCGCATGAAGGCCTGCGGCTGGCGTGTCTGAGGCTCATTTGCCAGTTCGTTGACCCGATCCTAGGCTTCGAGCCGCCATCCCGACATCCCCAAGTTGACCTACTGGCGTCCCGGTTTGGCAATTGCGAGGCGGCGACGCAGGTGCTTCAATTTGCATCGCGGATGCCGCCCAACCCATCCGCCCGAAACCCGGCGCTTCAGTTGCCCGCAGGGTAGGGGATGCATGACGCAGGCGTCTCGCGCTGATCGCGTAACGGGTGTAAGAAATTGATGGGTTGTAGGCCAGCGCGGGCCACGACATCGCGTGTTTGGTGCGACCATGGGCACGCCAATGCTGCTTACCGGGGGAATCATGATGCGACATTCAAAGCCCTTGCTGAAGTTGATACTGGTCTTGCTTGTAACCACTGCGGTCGGGTTGGCACCGGTGCACGCCCAGCCCCAGAGCGTGATGGGCACCGAGGAATTCGGCATGACGCCCAAGCAGTTGGTGGCGGCCGTCACCAAGGTCGAGACCTTGATCGCCAAGTGCATGCGCGACCAGGGCTTTGACTATGTGGCGGTGGACTACCAGACCGTGCGGCGCGGCATGAACGCCGACAAGACCCTGCCCGGGATGAGCACCAAGGAGTTCTTCGCCAAGCACGGCTTCGGCTTGTCGACGCTCTACACCGGCGATCCGCCGCAATTGGCCAAGGGCTACAGCCCGGGCCGTGAGGGCCTGGGCGAGCGCAATGTTCAGGCCTTCGCCCGCCTGCCGGCTGCCGATCAGGTGGCCTACAACCGGGCCCTGCTTGGCGAGAACACCTCAGCCACCTTTGCCAACAGCCTGGAGCAGGAAAACTTTTCGCAGACCGGGGGATGCACCCGCAAGGCCGTCAGCCAGGCTTTTAAGGCCACCGAACTGGCGGCCAGCTACTACAACCCCAAAGATGACCAGATCAACAAGGACCCGCGCATGAAGGAGGCCGTGCGCAAATACGCGGCTGAGATGCGCAAGGCAGGCTTCAACTACAGCCATCCCGACGATGTCGAACCCGACATCCGCAGGCGCCTGAATGCGTTGACCCAGGGCGGCACGCTGCCGGTGTCCAAAATGTCACCGACCCAGTTGTCCGCCCTGAAGGAGTTGCAGGCCTATGAGCTCGGCGTCGGCATCAAGCATCGGCAGGTGCGTGACACGCTGGTCGATCCGGTTGCCGATAAGGTCGAAGAAGCATTGTTCGCCCGCAAGACCCAGTGAGGCTTGAGGCCATGGCTGGTTGCAAGCTGCACGCCCCCAGGAGTCTGTCGGGCTTTGCGTCAGGCCTGCCATGGCCCTGAACCGCAAAACCACGCTGGCCTGGGTACTGGCGGCGGCGGCCCTGATCGCCGGGGGGGCCTGGTGGCTGGGCTCGCGCATCGAATCCCCGGCCGAAGCGGCAGCCCGCACCGCGCCACCGCCACCGTCGCCGATCCTGGTGCCGGTGGAGCAGCGGGTGCTCAGCTCGACCATCGTCACCCGCGGCACCGGCCGCTTCGGTGCGCCGCAAAAGCTGTCGATTGCACCGTCGGCGCTCAAGTCGGGTGCCGGCCTGATCTCCACCTTGCCGGCCCGCAATGCCCAGCTGCAGGAGGGTGCACTGCTGCTGATCGCATCGGGCCGCCCGGTCTTCGTGCTGCAGGGCCGGGTGCCAGCCTTCCGCGACATGGGCCCGGGCATGGCGGGCGACGACATCCGCCAGTTGGAGCAGGCCTTGGCCCGCCTGGGCTTCAACCCGGGCCCGGTGGACGGCCACTACGACCAGCAGACCGCAGCGGCGGTGGGCCGCTGGTACGCCGCCCACAAGCTGGAAGCCTTCGGCCCGACCCGCGACCAGGCCCTGGCGCTGGCCACGCTGGAGCGTGAAACCGCCGAGGCCGAGCGGGCCCTGGTCACGGCCAACGTCGCGCCCGCCACGGCGCGCATGTCGGTGGACAGCGCCCGGGCCGCTGCCGATCATGCCGGCACCGCGGCCAGCGCCGAGTTGTCCAACCGGCAGGCCGATGCGCGCCGGCTGCGCGACGACCAAAACTTCTCGCTGGCGCTGGAGGCCGAGCGGGCCAAGGCCACCCATGCCGAACGCGCCGCCGCAGCCGAGGTTCAGGCGCTGCTGGCCGAGCGCGCGCTGATCGTGCTGGACCCGCGGCAGCCGGCCACCGCGCGCGCCGCCATCGACGCCAAGCTGGCATTGGCCCGGGCCACGCAGGACAAGGTGCATCTGGAGGGCCAGCTGGCCGTGCAGGCCATCGAGCGCGAAGCGTCGCAGGCCCGCAGCCAGGTCAGCGTCTCCGAGTCCGCCTTGCGCGCCACCCAATCCGAAGGCCGCAAGCAGGTGCAACTGGCGCTGGACGCCCAACGCCTGGCGGAGCTGGACCAGCGCAGCCTGGGCGAGCGCGCCAGGCGCCTGGCCGGCGAGCTCGCCACGCTGCGCGGCAAGCTGGGCGTGCAGGTGCCACTGGACGAGATCGTGTTCGTTGCCAGCCTGCCGATCCGCGTCGACGAGGTGCCGGTGCTGGTGGGCGCGCCGGCGGTGGGGCCGGTGCTGGCCGTCACCGACAACCAGTTGATGATCGATGGCTCGCTGACCTTGGACACCGCGCAGCTGGTCAAGCCCGGCATGCCGGTGCTGATCGACGAGGTCGACCTGGGCATCAAGGCCAAGGGCACCGTGCTGCAGGTGGCACCCACCCCCGGCACGCGCGGCCTGGACGGCTACCACGTCTACTTCGAGGTGCGCGTGACCGAGGCGGTCGGCAAGCTCGACGGCGTGTCGATGCGCCTGAGCATCCCCACCGAATCCACCCAGGGCCCCGTGCTGGCGGTGCCCACCAGCGCGCTCACGCTGGCCGCCGACGGCAGCAGCCGGGTGCAGGTGCAGGACGGCAACCGCCTGCGCCACGTGACAGTGCAGCCGGGCTTGTCCACCGGCGGTTATGTGGCCATCAAGCCACTGGACGGCAGCCTGCAGGCCGGCCAGCTGGTGGTGGTGGGCTACAAGTCGGCCGCCACCAAGGACAGTCCGTGACCCCAGCGCCGGCAGCCGATGCGGGCGCCAGCGGCGCGGCGCCGCCTGACGGCAGCGTGGTGCTGCAGCTGGACAAGATCTGCCGCCGCTTTGGCACCGACCCGGCGGTGGACGCCCTGGTGGATGTGGACCTGACACTGCATCAGGGTGACTGGCTGGCCATCACCGGGCCGTCGGGATCGGGCAAATCGACCCTGCTCAACGTGATCGGCTGCCTGGACCAACCCAGTTCGGGCATCTATCGCATCGAGGGCATCGACGTCACCACGCTGAGCGATGACCAGCGCGCCGGGGTGCGCAGCCGTCTCGTCGGCTTCGTCTTCCAATCCTTCCACCTGTTGCCCTACCGCAGCGTGCTGGAGAACGTGATGCTGGCCGAGGTCTACCGCGGGCAGTCGGCGCAGGGCCGGCGCGAGCGCGCCCTGGCGGCAGTGGCGCGGGTGGGCTTGAGCGCGCGGGCCGAGTTCCCGCCGTCCAAGCTGTCGGGCGGCGAGCGCCAGCGCGTGGCCATCGCCCGGGCCCTGATGGGCTCACCCAGCCTGCTGCTGTGCGACGAGCCCACCGGCAACCTCGACAGCGTGTCCACCCAGGGCATCCTGGCGCTGTTTGCCCAGCTCAACCGCGAGGGCCTGACCCTGGTGATCGTGACCCACGACGAGGCCGTGGCAGGCCTGGCCTCGCGCCGCGTGCACATCGTCGATGGCCGGCTGCAAGACCTGCGCGCCATTGAGCCTGGGGCCGCATCGGCGGCCCCGGTAGCGCTGCCTGCCGAGGCCGGCATGGCCAGGCCGGGCAGCCCCCCGGTGAACCGATCCCGCATCACCTGGCGCGACTTGATCGACGAGGCGCTGGCGGGTGTCTTCTCGCGCCCCGGGCGCATGGTGCTGACGGTGCTGGGGGTGGTGATCGGCCTGAGCGCGCTGGTGGCCACGCTGGGCCTGACCAGCACCGCCGGCAACCGCATCATCAGCCAGTTCGACCAACTCGCCGCCACCGAACTGTTCATCAGCGCACGGCCCGGCCAGACCACCGGCACCGTCGACCCGCGCGCCCTGCCCTGGGATGCGCAGGCGCGCCTGCAGCGCTTGAATGGTGTGGTGGCCGCCGGCACCCTCAGCGAGGTGGCAATCGGCGACAGCCTGGTCAGCGCCTCACCGGTGAAAGACCCGCAGGGCCAGAGCGCCTTCAAACTGGGGGTGCGGGCTGCGTCATCCTCGCTGTTCCCGGCGGTGCGGGCCCGGCTGGCCAGTGGCCGCCTGCTCGACGAGGGCCATTCGGCGCGGGCCGACAAGGTGGCCTTGATCGGCAGCGAGGTGGCCACCCGGCTGGGCGTGGGCAGCCTGGAGCAGCTGCCGGCTATCTTTGTCGGCGACCACCTCTTCCTGGTGGTGGGGGTGCTGGCCGACGTCGGCCGCAAGCCCGAGCTGCTCAGCTCGGTGATCATCCCCGAGGGCACGGCGCGGCGCCACTTCGGCCTGCTGGGGCCAGGGCTGGTGGTGGTCGAGACCCGGGTCGGTGCGGCCAAGCTGATTGCCGAGCAGGCCCGCCACGCGCTGCGCCCGGACGACCCGCGCAGCCTGCGGGTGGAGGTGCCACCCGAGCCGCAGCGGGTGCGCGACGATGTGCAGTCCGACCTGAAGGTGATGTCCTTGATGCTGGGCGGGCTGTCGCTGGTGGTGGGGGCCATTGGCATCGCCAACATCACGCTGGTGGGCGTGATGGAGCGCACCGCCGAGATCGGCCTGCGCCGCGCCTTGGGGGCCACCCGCCGCCATGTGGCGGCCCAGTTCCTGATGGAGAGCGCCTCAATGGGCGGCATCGGCGGCGTGATCGGCGCCAGCCTGGGCGTGCTGGTGGTGGTGGCGGTCTCGGCCTGGGAGGTGTGGACCCCCGTGCTAGACCCGGCCGCCGCGCTGGCCGCGCCGCTGGTGGGCGCGCTGATCGGCCTGGTCTCGGGCACTTACCCGGCCCTGCGCGCCGCCCGGCTGGAGCCGGCCGAGGCCTTCCGCCATTGACCCTGGGAGCATAGACATGACCCGCTGGCCCGGCGCCCTGCCCACCGTGTTGCCCGCCGTGTTGGCCGGCCTGCTGCTGGGCCTGGCGGGGGCTGCCTGCCGGGCCCAGGCCGGCGATGCCGAGACCCTGGCTGAACTGCAGCGCGCCGTGGCGGCGTTGCGCGCCGAGAACCGCGCCCTGGCCGATCGCCTGCGGGCGCTGGAGGCCCAGCAGCCGGCCCGGCCTGGCGCGGCAGTTGTTGACAGCCCGCGCAGTGCGCCCATCGACAGCAGTGATCGGCTCGAAGCCCAGCGCCTGGCCCGGCGGGTGCAGGAGCTCGAAGGCGCGCAAGCCGCCCAGGAGGACGCGGTGCGCCGCATCATCCGTGAATCGGTGTCCACGCTGGGCTCCAAAATCAACGAGGCCGCCTCGCTGGGTGGCACCCTGAGCATGGCGGTGGGGCAGCGGCGAGACTTCAGCGGCCAGCGCCAACGCAGCTTCGGGCTGACGACGGCCGATCTGGAGCTGGAGATCCAGGCCAATGACTGGGCCGTGGGGCGCATCAAGTTCGAGTATCTCGACAAACCCCAGCCCGGCACCCCTGCGGCCAGCGCTGGCAATGACCGCTTGACGGTGGACACCGCCTACCTCCTGCTGGGCGACGCACGCCGCTTTCCGCCGGTACTCAGCGTGGGCCGCATGGTGTTGCCCTTCGGCACCTCCACCGGCCACCCGGTGGCCGATGTGCTGTCGATCGGCACCCCCTTGACGGTGGAGGCCTTCGAGATGCGGCAGAACGCCATCGCCCTGGGCCTGCATTTCCCCACGCCCCGCCTCGGCCCGCCCGGCCCGCCGGTGGTGGCCCCGCCGGTGCGCGGCCTGTGGATCCAGCCGATGCTTTCGGCCACCAGCGAGCGCCTGGGCTATCAGGCACCCAGCACGCCGCCGCCGAGGCTGCCGCCCCAGGTGCTGGCGCCCGAGCCGCCGCCCTGGCACGCCGGGGTGTATGTCTTCGACGGGCTGACCGGATCCTTGGCATCGAACTTCGGCGCCGTGGCGGGCTACCGCGGCAAGGGCCACTGCGGCCAACGCTATGAAGACCTGCCGCGGCATGGTCTTTGCCCCTGGTCGATGAACCTGGACATCGCCTACAACAGTTCGCTTTTCAACAGCCGCTTCCTGCAGGCCGAGTACGCCGGCGCACTGGGCCGCATCGGCCGGGTGCCGGGGCTGTCGGCCAGCCTGAAAGCCAACCTGGGGCCGATGGCCGTGGTGGGCGAATGGAACGGCACGCTGCGCAGCGCCGAGTTCACCGACGATCTGGGGCGCGCCGCCCGCCTTCGACCTGCGGCCTGGCAGCTGTCGCTGGGCTACCAACTGGGCTGGAACCCCTGGGTGCAGGAGATCGGTGCCCAGGGCAGCTACCTGGCGCTGGGGCTGTCACGCAGCCAGGGCCTGGCCGGCCTCACCGGCCTGGGCGGCGGCTTGACGGCGCGGCTGGGCGCCTTGCCGCGTCAGCGCTTGTTCGTCACCGCTGGCGAATGGGTGCAGGAAGGGCTGCGCCTGGC
>JANLZT010000312.1:0-18729 GCA_031366465.1 Betaproteobacteria bacterium
TGATGCCCGCCTTCTACACCGTCGAGGTGCACTTGCACTCGCTCAGATTCATGCCGCAGCCGGCGTAGGCGGCTCCGCCGCTTGGGGCACCGCCAACGCGCCAAGCTTGGCGTTCGCCGCCGGCACGCAATAGAGTCGGACGGGCGGACAGGCGGACAGGCCAGCATGCGGCCAACTCCGCAGCGAAGCGGCGGCTGGTCAAGGCAAGTGCTTGCGTGCTGCCCGGTAGATCCCGCAGCACTCGGCGCGGCCGAGCACGCAGCGCCAGCAAAGGGTAGCGTCGCGCAGCCGCAGCGGGCTGGTGCTGCCCGGCACGGTCTGGATGCGCGCCGCTCAGCGGCGGAACAAGCCCAGCCGCTGCGCCTCCAGTGCTGCCTCAGCCCGCGAACTGACATTGAGCTTGCGGTAGATCTGCTTGACGTAGTCAGCGATGGTGTGGCGGCTCAAACCCAGTTGCACGCCGATCTCGGGCAGCGTGTAGCCCTTGGCCACGCGCAGCAACACCTCGCTCTCGCGGTCGGTGAGCGAGACCTCGGGCATGGTGCTGGCCGCAGGCTTGGCCTGGCTGGCGAAGTACTTGATGACCTTGCGCGCAATCGACGGCGACAGCGGCGGCTCACCCTGGGCGATGCGCTGCAATTGCTCGGTGATCAACTCGCGGGATTGTTCTTTCAGGATATAGCCATAGGCGCCGGCCTGCAGCGCCGGGAACAGGTGCTCATCGTCGTCGTGGATGGTCACCACCACCGACAGCGCCTCGGGCTGCAGGTCGCGCAGCCGGGCCACCACATCGGTGCCACTGCCGTCGGGCAGGCCCAGGTCGAGCAGCGCCAGGTCAAAGCGCAGCGCCTGCACCTGGTGCAGGGCATCTTGCACCCGCGAGCACTCGGTGATGCGGGCCAGCGGGAAGACCTGCATCACCAGGCTCTTGAGCCAGGCGCGGATCTCGGGCAGGTCTTCGAGCAGCAGGATGTTGTTCATCACGGGCAGTCCATCAATGGCGCCAGGGCGACGCTTCATTCGATACTAGCAGCGGCTCAGCCCGCTGTGGTGTGCCGCTCCAGCGGCAGCGTGAGGCGTATCACGGTTCCATAGCCTGGGCCTGATTCCACCAGGCATTGGCCTTGCAGTTGTTTGGCGCGGCCTTTCATGCTGGCCATGCCGTGGCCTTTGTCGAGGCGGCCGTCCAGCTCGGTCGGGATGCCCTTGCCGTTGTCCTGGATGATGAGCTGGAAGTCGCCCTGGTCAATCGTGCAGCGCACCGAGCATTGCGAGGCCCCGCTGTGCTTGATGATGTTGCTCACCGCCTCACGCAATATGCGGGTGGTCTGCACATAGGCGCGTGACGACAGGGTCTGCGGCACGTCGTCGTCCGACGGTGCGCTCCACTCACCCTGCACGCCCGACTGCTGCAGCCTTGAGACCACCTCGGCGCGCCAATCGCCCAGTGCATCGAGCAGCTTGACCGGCTTGCCGGTCAGGCCCCGCACCGACAGCCGCATCTCCTCCAGCGCCTCGCGCGCCAGCGTGCTGATGCGCTCACTTTCGCTGGTGTGCACGATGGTCAGCAGCTTGGCGCCCAGGTCGTCGTGCAGGTCGGCGGCTATCCGTTTTCGCTCGCGCTCGGTCACCTGCTCGACCTTCAGCTCCGAGAGCTGGGTGAAGTTGCGCTCGATCTGGGCGGTGGCCTCGCGGATGCGCACCTCCAGCTCGGCCCGGTTCTGTTCGGCCGACAAGAAGGCCCGGCCGTATTGCTGCACCAGCAGCAGGCCCAGCGCCAGGAAGCCCAGCGCCGGCAGCAGCTCGGCCACATAGCCGATGCGGGCATCCATCGGCAGCAACTGGGCCGCAAAGCCCACCGTCAACGCTACCGCCAACACCGACAACAGTGCGGCCATCGGCCAGAAGTGCGGGCTCTTCTGGCGCCAGGCCTCGGCCAGGTAGAACACTGCAGCGGTGACGATCTGCGCCGTCAGCAGCACCGACCAGACCCCCGCCGCTGCGTACAGGTGGCTGGGGCCCGCCGCCGCCAGTGACAGCGGCATCAGCAAGCACTGCGCGGGCAGGGCGCGGTTCAGCCAGGGCAGGCGGTGGCCGGCGTAGCGCATCAGAAACTGCACCGCCGCCAGCGTGATGAAGCACATCAGCGCGGCCAGGCCCAGCTCGGCCAGCGCATTGCTGACTGGCAGGGTCGACACCCACAGCCGCGCCAGCAGCAGCGACCAGCCCACCATCAGCGCGCCAAAGTAGGCCAGGTAGCTTTGCGCCCGGTTGAACCAGCCCATCACGAACATGAAGCTGCCCATCAACGCCAGCGCGCCGCTCATCACCTCGGGCAGGCGGATCGCAAACACCAGCCGGCGTGCATGGTGGGCGGCCATCAGCTCATAGGGGCCGAACTCGATCTCTGACAGCCCGGCCGCGCGCTGGCGCGAGCTGACCTCGTCGAGCGCATAGCCCTTGACCCGCAGCTCCAGCAGGTTGCCGCCATTGCGTAGCAGCGCTGCCGGCACCGGCACCAGTTGCGGTCGGTGGCAGTTGCGGGTGACGGGCTCCTCGAAGCGCCCGCCATCGTGGATCAGTTGGCCGTTCAGCCGCACCTGCAGCACGCTGCAGGCGCGCTCGACATACAGGCCGTAGAGCCGGGTCCCGGCAAGCACAGCAGTCGGCAGGGACGGCAGGTCCAGCGCCAGGCGGTAGCGCATCACGCCGTGCTGGCCGGGGGCCTGGTTGGCCCAGTCGTCGGGCAGCGTGACGCGGTGGGCGCGGCCCCAGTCGGGGTTGCCAAGCGGGTTCTCGGCCACCGCCAGGGCGTCGCTCAACTGCAGCAATTGGCCCTGTGCGGGCGTGGCCCAGGCCGCTGCGATCAGCAGCCAGGCCGCCAGCAGCCAGTGCCAGGCCGACGGCCGCCGCGCCGCAACCCGGCCGGCCTGGCCAGGCATCGCGGTCGTCTTGGCGGGGTGCGGGGCAGTCATCGCGCCGGATTGTGTGGCAAGCAAGGGCGCCGGCTTCGTTGGAGAATCGCCGCTTTCTGCCCGCCCTTGCACGCTTCGTGCGATGGGTCACCCATGATCCTGCGCCACGTCTTCGAACCCACTGACAACACCCGGCTGGCCCACCTGAGTGGCGCCTTTGACGAGCATTTGCGCAGCATTGAGGCCGCGCTGTCGGTGCGCATCAGCCGCCGCGCCGCAGCTTTTCGCATCGACGGTCCGCGTGCCGACGCCGGGCGTGCGCTGGCCATGTTGCAGTCGCTCTACGCGCTGGCGGCCCGGCCGATTGCCGCCGACGCGCTGCAACTGGCCCTGGTCGAGGCCAGCCGGCCCGCGCTGCCGGTGGCCACTGCGGCCCTGCCGTTGGGCGCCGAGATGATCGAGCTGCACACCCGCCGGCACGATCTGCGCGGCCGCACGCCGACCCAGGTGCAGTACCTGCGCAACATCCTCAGCCACGACATCAGCTTTGGCCTGGGCCCGGCCGGCACCGGCAAGACTTTTCTGGCGGTGGCCTGCGCGGTGGATGCGCTCGAGCGCAGCAGCGTGCAGCGCATCGTGCTGACCCGCCCGGCGGTCGAGGCCGGCGAGCGCCTGGGCTTTCTGCCCGGTGACCTGACCCAGAAGGTCGACCCCTACCTGCGCCCGCTTTACGACGCGCTCTACGACCTGATGGGTCTCGACCGGGTCACGGCAGCGTTTGAGAAAGGCCTGCTGGAGGTGGCGCCGCTGGCCTTCATGCGCGGGCGCACGCTCAACCATTCGTTCGTGATCCTGGACGAAGCGCAGAACACCACGCCCGAGCAGATGAAGATGTTCCTCACACGCATCGGTTTTGGCTCGCGCGCGGTGGTCACGGGCGATACCAGCCAGGTTGATCTGCCCAAGGGCGCCAGCAGTGGCCTGGTGGACGCGGCAGCGGTGCTGGCCGGCGTGAGCGGCATCTCCTTCACGCGCTTCACCTCGGCCGACGTGGTGCGCCACCCGCTGGTGGCGCGCATCGTCGAGGCCTACGAGGCGGCCCGGCCGGCCGAGGGCGGCGTGTGACGGCCCGCGCCGTGCGGCCGGCGCTCGGCCTGTCGCTGCAATTTGCCGACACCCGGCACCGCGCGCTGCTGCCACGCCACAAGGTGGCGCGCTGGCTGCGGGCGGCGCTGGCGCTGCCGGCCGAGTTGACGGTGCGCATCGTCGGCGACGCTGAAGGCCAGGCCCTGAACCGCGATTTCCGCGCCAAGGACTACCCCACCAACGTGCTCACCTTCGACTATCAACAGGCCCCGCTGGTGATGGCCGACCTGGTGCTGGCCGCCGGGGTGGTCGAGCGTGAAGCGGTCGAGGCTGGCATCCCGGTGGCCGCCCACTACGCCCACCTGCTAGTGCATGGCGCGCTGCACGCCCAGGGCTTTGACCACCAGGACGACGCCGAGGCGGCGCTGATGGAGAGCCGGGAGAGCCAGATCCTGCTGGGCCTGGGCCTGGCCGATCCTTACGCCGATTAAGGCGTTGCGGTGACACCCCCGTCGGGGCCCTGCGGCCTGCTCGGCCACCCGGTCCGCGCCGGGCTCGGCGACAAAGAGATTCAGCGGCGCGAAGGTGGCGCAATCCAGGATCAACCGCGATCCTCTATCACCATGTCCGCCAGCGATTTGACGCCAATCGATGGTTCAGGCACCACCAGTGGCGTCTGCAGCGCCGGCTTTCGGCCGCTCCAATGGGCTGCGCCCGTTGCGAGCAGGACCTGCAAGCCGCCAGTCACCGGCGCGGGTACGCTTTCCAAATCCGCCGCTGGCTTGTTGTGGGAGATCATGATCTGTCCATGGCCGTCCTGCACCCGTCTTACCCTTGCCGCAGGAGCCGCGCCGCATCCAGCGCAAAGTAGGTCAGCACCCCATCCGCGCCGGCCCGCTTGAAGGCCAGTAGCGACTCCATCATCACCGCGTCATGGTCGAGCCAGCCGTTGGCGGCGGCGGCTTTGAGCATCGCGTATTCACCGCTCACCTGGTAGGCGAAGGTCGGCAGGCCGAACTCGTCCTTGACGCGGCGCACGATGTCGAGGTAGGGCATGCCGGGCTTGACCATCACCATGTCGGCGCCCTCGGCGATGTCGAGGGCCACCTCGCGCAACGCCTCGTCGCTGTTGCCGGGGTCCATCTGGTAGGCCTTTTTGTCGCTACGCCCCAGATTGGCGGCCGAGCCCACCGCGTCGCGGAAGGGGCCGTAGAAGGCGCTGGCGTACTTGGCGCTGTAGGCCATGATGCGGGTGTGGATGTGGCCGGCGCCCTCCAGTGCGTTGCGTATCGCGCCGATGCGGCCGTCCATCATGTCGCTGGGCGCGACGATGTCGACCCCGGCTGCGGCCTGCACCAGGGCCTGGCGGGTCAGCATCAGCACCGTCTCGTCGTTGAGGATGTAGCCGGTGGCGTCCAGCAGCCCGTCCTGGCCGTGTGAGGTGAAGGGGTCGAGTGCCACGTCGGTCAGCAGGCCCAGCTGCGGGAAGCGGTCCTTGAGGGCCCGCACCACCCGGGGCACCAGGCCGTCAGGGTTGCTGGCTTCGATGCCATCCGGCGTCTTCAGGGCCGGATTGATCACCGGGAACAAGGCCATCACCGGCACGCCAAGCCGCACGCACTCGTCGGCCAGCGGCAACAGCCGGTCGAGCGACAGGCGCTGCACCCCGGGCATGCTGGCCACGTCCTGGCGTTGGTCGTGGCCGTCCAGCACAAACACCGGGAAAATCAGATCGCTGACATGCAGGCGGTTCTCGCGCACCAGTTCGCGGGTGAAGCTGTCGCGCCGCAACCGGCGCGGGCGGCTGGCCGGAAAGGCCGGTTGGCGGGGAGTGGCCATAGGGGTCGGATCCTGGTGGTTGACAGATCGCGCCGGCCGGCAGCGAGTGCCGCCGCCGCAGTGCGCGTTTGTCCTAACTCTAAGTACTTTTCAGCGCATTCCCTTCTGCTAATATCAATTCGGGCGGCGCGCTGCGAGGCGGCTGCTCCCTGCTTTTCCTCCCTGAGCAGGTGCCTGTGCGCTTCGGCGTAAGGGCTTGCAACCCCGGTCCTGGTGGCTGGGGTTCTTTTTTTGGGGCACGCATTCGCAGCACCGGGCCTGCGGTGCCGGTGGTGGGCCTGTCCATAATCGGCCGATGAGCGCTGCCTACCCATGGATCAAGGCCTTCCACCTGGTGTTTGTGGCCAGTTGGTTTGCCGGCTTGTTCTACCTGCCCCGCATCTTTGTCAATCTGGCGATGGTGCCGGCCGACAGCCATGCCGAGCGCGAGCGCTTGCTGCTGATGGCGCGCAAGCTCTACCGCTTTGCCAATGGCCTGATGCTGCTGGCGCTGGGCCTGGGCCTGTGGCTGTGGCTGGGCTTTGGCGCAGGCCGTTTTGCCGGCGCCTATTGGCTGCATGCCAAGCTGCTGCTGGTGGGGGTGGTGATCGGCTACCAGCATCTCTGCCGCGGTCATCTGCGGCGCTTTGAGCAGATGCTCAACAGGCGCAGCCATGGCTGGTTCCGGGTCTTCAATGAGATCCCGGTGCTGCTGTTTGCCGTCACCGTGGTGCTGGTGGTGGTCAAGCCTTTCTGATCCATCGCCCCCGGCCAGCAGCATGCGCCATCCCGCCCCCCAGAATCGCAGTTCGGCGGTGCCGCTGGCCTGGGCCTGGGTGACGCTGATCGTCTACGCCAGCTTGTTCCCGTTCAGCGGCTGGCGCTGGCCGCCCGGCATGGCGGCCTGGGGCCTGCTGCGGCTGCCCTGGCCGCGCTATTTCATCCCCTTTGACATCATCAGCAACCTGCTGGCCTATGCCCCGCTGGGCTTGCTGGTATGCCTGGCCCGCATGCGCCACGGCCAGGCCAGCGCTCGGGCCTGGACCGGCGCGGTGCTGGCCGGCGCTGTTTTGTCCTATCTGATGGAGACCACCCAGCACCTGCTGCCGCAGCGCGTGCCGTCGTCGCTGGACTGGGTGCTCAACAGTGCCGGCACGGTCTTGGGGGCACTCACAGCGCTGGCCGCCCAGCGCCTGGGCTTGCTGCGTCAATGGCAGGCCACCCGCGAGCGCTGGCTGGAGCGCGGCGGCGGCGGCGCGCTGGCCTTGCTGGTGCTGTGGCCGGTGGCCCTGCTGTTCCCCACGCCGGTGCCGCTGGGCCTGGGCCAGGTGGGCGACGGCCTGCGCGATTGGCTGATTGACGGCCTGGCCGACGTGCACTGGGCCGAGTCAGTGGTGAACTGGCTGGACGCCGCCGCCGAGCCGCCGCCCGCGATGTCGGCCCTGAGCGAGGGCCTGGCGGTGGTGCTGGGCCTGCTCGGCCCCTGCCTGCTGGCGTTTACCGCCTCGCGGCCGGGCTGGCACCGCTGGGGCCTGGCGCTGGGCCTGGGTGCTCTTGCCGTGGCCGCCACGGCGATGTCGACCGCGCTGAACTTCGGCCCCGAGCATGCGATGGCCTGGCAAACCCCGGCCACCTCGGCGGCGATGGCGGTGGCCCTGGGCCTGGCCTTGCTGGCCGCCTGGCTGCCCCGGCCACTGGCGGGTGCACTGGCGCTGGTGGCCCTGACCGGGCTGGTGGTGCTGCTGCACGCTGCCCCCACCGATCCCTACTTCGCGCAAAGCCTGCAAGGCTGGGAGCAGGGCCGTTTCGTGCGTTTCCATGGCCTGGCGCAGTGGTTCGGCTGGCTCTGGCCCTATGCGGCGTTGGCCTGGCTGGTGGCCCGTCTGAGCAGCCGCTGAGTGGGTGCGGCGTGGGTGCGGCGTGGGCGCCGGGCGCCTTGGCCAGGGTGGTGGGCATGCGGGTAATCACCGAGTCCCTACAATCGCGGCCCCATGAGCTATTACCAGCACCACATCTTCTTCTGCCTCAACCAGCGCAGCAATGGCGAGGCCTGTTGCGCCGAGCACGCCGCCCAAGCCGGCTTTGACCGCTGCAAGCAGCAGGTCAAGGCGCAGGGCCTGGCAGGCCCGGGCGGGGTGCGGGTCAACAAGGCCGGTTGCCTGGACCGCTGCGCCGGTGGCCCGGTGGCGGTGGTCTACCCCGAGGCGGTCTGGTACACCTTTGTCGACGCCAGCGACGTTGATGAGATCGTCGAATCACATTTGAAGCGTGGCCAGGTGGTCGAGCGCCTGCGTCTGCCGCCCGACGTCGGTCGATGAAGGCCGGCGCTATCTCTTTCCACGGATCCCGATGAAATCACTGATCGTGCTGTGGCTGGCCATCGCCAGCATGGCCACTGCGCTGGCCCAGACACCGCAAGCCCCCGAGGTGGCGGCCAAGGCCTATCTGCTGCTTGATTTGGGCAGCGACCAGGTGCTGGCCGAGCGTGGCGCCGATGCCCAGGCCGACCCGGCCTCGCTGACCAAGCTGATGACCGCCTGGCTGGTGTTCGACGCCCTCAAGGCCAACAAGCTGACGCTGACGCAGACGCTGCCGGTGTCGCTGCGGGCCTGGGCCGAGCGCAAGGGCGGCGGCTCACTGATGTTCATCGACCCCAAGATGACGCCCACGGTGGATGAATTGCTGCGCGGCATGATTGCGGTGTCGGGCAACGACGCGGCGGTGGCACTGGCCGAGGGCGTGGCCGGCAGCCTGGACGGCTTTGTGGCCATGATGAACCGCCAGGCCCAGGCCTGGGGCCTGAAGAACACCCAGTTCAAGAACGTCACCGGCCTGACCGAGGCCGGCCACTACAGCAGCGCGCGCGATCTGGGCTTGATCGCGGCCCATGTGGTGCGCGACTTCCCCGAGCCCTACGCCACCTACTACTCGCTGCGCCACTTCAGCTTCAACAACATCAAGCAAGACAACCGCAACATGCTGCTGGGTCGCGACCCGTCCATCGACGGCATGAAGACCGGCTACACCGATGCCGCCGGCTATTGCCTGATCGCCAGCGCCCAGCGCGATCTGCCCAACGGCAAGCGCCGGCTGGTCAGCGTGGTGATGGGCGCGGCCTCGCGCGAGAGCCGGGCCAGCGAGAGTCAGAAGCTGCTGAACTGGGGCTACACCGCCTGGGACGCGGTGCGCTTGTTCGAAGCCGGCAAGCCGGCCGCCACCGCCCCGGTCTGGAAGGGCAAGCAGCCCAGCGCCGCACTCGGCGCGCTGCAGGCGATGGTGGTGACGGTGCCCAAGGGCGAGGGCGACAAGCTCAAGACCACCGTTTTGCGCACCGACCCGCTGGTGGCGCCACTCAGCAAGGGCCAGCGGGTGGGCACGCTGGAGGTGAGCACCGGCGCTGGCGCCAAACTGGCCAGCCTGCCGCTGGTGGTGCTGGAGCCGGTCGAGCAAGCCGGTTTGCTGGGCCGCGCCTGGGACTCGATCCGACTGTGGATCAAATAGCCACTGAAGCCGGCAGCGCCGGCCGCCAGGGTTTGGTCTAAGCTCAAGCCCGCAGCGGCGGGTGCCGGTGGCCCGCTGCGGAGGGCCGGCCAGCCGCCGGCAGCTTGGTAACTCGGCAACCCGGTAACCCGGCAATCCGGCAACCCGGTAACCCCATAAGGCCCGACATGCCCCACTCTGCCCCCACGCTGCCCGACACCCTGTGCCACCTCAATGGCCAGACCCTGGCGCTGCGCGATGCCAAGGTCTCGGTGCTGGACCGCGGCTTCATCTTTGGCGATGGGGTCTACGAGGTGCTGCCGGTCTACGGCCGGCGCTTGTTCCGGTTTGACGAGCACATGGCCCGCTTGCAGCGCAGCCTGGGCAAGTTGCGCATCGTCAACCCGCACAGCCGTGAAGCCTGGCTGGCGCTGGCGCGCGAGCTGATGGCGGCCCAGCCGGCCGCCGACCAGTTGGTCTACCTCCAGGTCACCCGCGGCGTGGCCTTGCGCGACCATGTGATGCCCGAAGGCATAGCCCCCACGGTGTTTGCGATGACCAGCCCGATGCAGCCGCCGTCGGCCGAGACCCGGCACCAGGGTGTGGCCTGCATCACCGCCCGCGACTTCCGCTGGGAGCGCGGCGACATCAAGAGCATCTCGCTGCTGGGCAATGTGCTGGCGCGCCAGATGTCGGCCGACCACGGTGCTGCCGAGACGGTGATGTTCCGTGACGGCTGGCTCACCGAGGCCTCGGCCAGCAATGTCTGGGTGGTGCATGAGGGCGCGCTGCTGGGCCCGCCCAAGGATGAGCATGTGCTCGAAGGCATCCGCTACAACCTGCTGGCCGAGTTGTGCGAAGAGGTGGGCATCGCCTACAACCTGCGGCCGATCGCCGAGGCCGATGTGCGCGCCGCCGATGAGCTGATGCTCAGCTCGGCCACCAAGGAGGTGCTGGCCATCACCCGGCTGGACGGCGATCTGGTGGGCCACGGCGCACTGCGCGGCCGGCCCGGCCCGGTCTACGCCCGGCTCTACGAGGCCTACCAGCGCGCCAAGGCCGAGCAATCGATCTGAGCGCAAGCTTGCCTTCAGCCGATCACACCCCACACCCATGCTGTCGTCCGACATCCCGCCCGAAAAATCGCTGATCGACTTCCCCAGCGCCTTCCCGATCAAAGTGATGGGCGCCAAGGTGGACGGCTTTGTGCACGCGATGGTGCAGGTGGCCCAGCAGTTTGACCCGCTCTTCGACGCCGGGCGCATCGAGATCCGCGCCAGCAGTGGCGGCCGCTACCTGGGCCTGACGCTCACCGTCACCGCCACCAGCCGCGCGCAGTTGGACGAGCTCTACCGCACCCTGTCCAGCCATCCGATGGTCAAGGTGGTGCTGTAGCCCACCGCGCCTTGGCGCTCCGCATGAAGATCGTCAACCTCGGGCGCCAGCCCTGTGCCGACACGGTGCTGGCGATGCGCGAGTTCACCGACGCCCGCACCGAGCACAGCGCCGACGAGATCTGGCTGGTCGAGCACGACCCGGTCTTCACCCAGGGCCTGGCCGGCAAGCCCGAGCATTTGCTGGACGCCGCCGGCATCCCGGTGCTGGCCACCAACCGGGGCGGCCAGGTCACCTACCACGGCCCCGGCCAGGTGGTGGCCTATCCGCTGATCGACCTGAGGCGCCTGGGCATCTACGTCAAGGAGTACGTCTACCGCCTGGAGCAGGCGGTGTTGAAGGTGCTGGCGGACCACCAGATCACCGGCCACCGCCTGGCCGGCGCGCCCGGCATCTATGTGCGGCTGGCCGACCCGCAAGGCCATGCCGCGCTCATCGGCCCGGCGCCGGCTGGCGACCCGTTTCAGGGTTTGGGCAAGATTGCCGCGCTGGGCGTCAAGGTCAGCCGCCACTGCAGCTACCACGGGGTGGCGCTGAATGTGGCGATGGACTTGCGGCCGTTTGCCGGCATCAACCCCTGTGGCTATGCCGGATTGCAGACAGTGGACCTCGCTACACTCGGGGTTTGCACTGATTGGACCACCGTGGCGCGCCAACTGGGCGAGCGTCTGGCGGTGCAGCTCACGCCCTGAGACCCCCTCTGCCCGCAGGGCACACACCCACACCATGGCCACTGACAACGTCGTCCACCAAGCCCAGGACGCTGCCACCTACGATGCCAGCGCCAAGCAAAAATCGCAGGCCAAGACGGCCCGCATCCCGATCAAGGTGGTGGCCGCCGAGGCGCTGAAAAAGCCCGACTGGATCCGTGTCAAGGCCGGCAGCGCCAGCAGCCGCTTCTACGAGATCAAGGCCATCCTGCGCGAGCACCAGCTGCATACCGTGTGCGAGGAGGCGTCCTGCCCCAACATCGGTGAGTGCTTTGGCAAGGGCACCGCCACCTTCATGATCATGGGCGACAAGTGCACCCGGCGCTGCCCCTTCTGCGATGTCGGCCACGGCCGGCCCGATCCGCTGGACGCCAACGAGCCGGCCAATCTGGCCAAGACGATTGCCGCGCTCAAACTCAAATACGTGGTGATCACCAGCGTCGACCGCGACGACCTGCGCGACGGCGGCGCGGCCCATTTTGTCGATTGCATCCGCCGGGTGCGTGCGCTGTCGCCGGCCACCCGCATCGAGATCCTGGTGCCTGACTTTCGCGGCCGCGACGACCGAGCGCTGGAGATCCTCCAGGCCGCGCCGCCCGACGTGATGAACCACAACCTCGAAACCGCGCCGCGCCTGTACAAGCAGGCCCGGCCCGGCAGCGACTACCAATTCAGCCTGAACCTGCTGAAGAAGTTCAAGGCCCTGCACCCCGGCGTGCCCACCAAGAGCGGGTTGATGGTGGGCCTGGGCGAGACCGATGACGAGATCCTGGGCGTGATGCGCGACATGCGCGCCCACCACATCGACATGCTGACCATCGGCCAATACCTGGCGCCGTCGGGCCATCACCTGCCGGTCAAGCGCTATGTGCACCCCGACACCTTCAAGATGTTCGAGGCCGAGGCCAAGGCGATGGGCTTCAGCCACGCTGCGGTGGGCGCGATGGTGCGCAGCAGCTACCACGCGGACCAGCAGGCGGCTGGTGCGGGTGTGGAGGTCGGCGTGTAGGCGCCGGTCAGGCCTCGGCCAGCAGCTGTTCCACCAACTGCTGCAGCGCCGCAAAATCCGGCGCCCCCACATAGCGCTTGACGATCTCGCCGCGCTTGTTGATCAGAAAGCTGGTGGGCGTGAGCTGCACCTGGCCGAAGCTGCGGGCGATTTCGCCGGTGTTGTCGATGGCCACGCCGAAGGGCAGCTTGCGGGTCTCGGCGAAGTTGGCCACATAGGCCGGCGGGTCGTAGCTCATCGCCACCGCCAGGGTCTGGTAGCCCCGGGCCTTGTACTTCTCGAAGGTGGCCATGACCTGCGGCATCTCGGCCACGCAGGTGCTGCAACTGGTGGCCCAGAAGTTCACCAGCACCACCTGGCCCTTGAGCTGCGCGCTGCTGATTTGGTGGCCATCCAGCAGCGTGAAACGCACCTCGGGCGCCGGCCTGCGGCCCGGCCCGGCTGCCAACATCCACCAGCCTCCGGCAGCGGCGGCGGCCAGCAGGGCGGCGGTGGCAAGATAGCGGCGTGACTGGGACATGGACATGGTGGAGACCTTGATGCAGAGAAGAGAGTTTACGGGTGGGCTGGCGCTGCTGTCGGCGTGGCTGTGTGATCCAGCCTGGGCCCTGGCGTTCACGGAGACCGAGGCCGCCAAGGGCATTCGCAGTGCCTTGGAGCGTGGCGCGCTGGCAGCCATCGGCTCACTGGGGCGTGCCGATGGCTTTCTGGGCAACCCCAAGGTGCGCATCCCATTGCCCGGCGTGCTGGCCGAGGCCGCCAAATTGTTGCAGGTCACCGGCCAGCAAAAGCGGGTGGACGAGTTGGTCACGGCGATGAACCGCGCCGCCGAAGCCGCCGTGCCCGAGGCCCGCAACTTGCTGGTCAGCACCGCCAAGTCGATCTCGGTGGACGATGCCATCCGCATCGTGCGCGGCGGCGACAACTCGGTCACTGACTACTTCGCCGGCAAGACCCGGGCGCCACTGGGCGAGAAGTTCCTGCCCATCGTCACCCGGGCCACCGAGCGGGTGGCGTTGGCCGACAAGTACAACGCGGTGGCCGGCCAGGCCGCCAAATTGGGCCTGCTCAAGGGCGATGACGCCAACATCCAGCGCTATGTCACCGGCAAATCGCTGGACGGCCTGTACCTGCTGATCGGCGAGGAGGAACGCAATATCCGGCGCGATCCGGTAGGCACCGGCAGCGCCATCCTGCGCAAGGTGTTCGGCGCTTGAGGGGCCGTCAGCGGGCAGGGCTGCTGGTCGCCGTGGCCGCGCTGGCCGTACTGGCCGCTTGTTCGCCCACCTTGGACTGGCGCCAGGTGCGGCCCGAGGGCTGGGGCCTGCAGGCATTGCTGCCCTGCCGGCCTGACCAACTACAGCGCCAGGTCGCGCTGGCCGGCGCGCCGGTAGCGCTGGGCTTGTGGGTCTGCAGTGCCGACGGCCACAGCTTTGCGCTGGCCTCGGCCGATGTCGCCGAGCCGGCCCGGGTGGGGCCGGCCCTGCAGGCCCTGCTACTGGCCGCGCAAGCCAATCTGCAGGCCAAGCTGGTGAGCGAGCAGCCGGCGGCTGTGCCTGGCATGACGCCCCAGCCCGGCGCCCTGCGCCGCCAGTTGCTGGGCCAGATGCCGGACGGGCGCGCGGTGCAAGCCCAGGTGCAGGTCTTTGCGCGGGGTTTGCGCGTCTTCCAGGCCACCGTGGTGGGACCGCAGGTCGGGCCGACGCAGGCCGGGCCCTTCTTTGAAGCCCTGGACCTGCCGCCATGAGCGATGCCCCAGCCTTGACCCGCCAGCGCGCGGTGCTGGCCTTCCTGGCCTTTGCGTTCGCCTATTTTTTCTCGGCACTGGTGCGGGCCATCACCGCCACGCTGGCGCCGGTTTTCAGTGCTGAACTCGGCCTGGCATCGGGCCAGCTCGGCTTGCTGGCCGGGGCCTACTTTCTGGGTTTTTCGATGATGCAGTTGCCACTCGGCAGCGCATTGGACCGCCTGGGCGCCAAGCGGGTGTTGATGGCCTTTCTCGGGCTGGCCGTCGTCGGCTGCCTGGCCTTTGCGGCGGCGCGCAGCTTGCCGCAGTTGTTGCTGGCGCGCTGGCTGATCGGCGCGGGGGTGGCGGCCTGCTTGATGGCCCCGCTCACCTGCTTCCGGCGCCTGTTTTCCAATGCCCTGCAGTTGCGCGCCAACTCCTGGATGTTGATGACCGGCTCGCTCGGCATGCTGGCATCCACCCTGCCAGTGCAGTGGCTGATGCCGGTGACCGGTTGGCGCGGTTTGTTTGTGGCCATTGCCGCCTTGCTGGCGCTGGCGGTGCTGCTGATCTGGCGCTGGGTGCCGGCCGATTCGGCCAGGTCGGCGGCTGCGCCTGTCGATCTGCCCGCGCCTGCCAGCGGCTATCGACAGGTGTTCACGCACCCGGCCTTTGTGCGCATGGCGCCGATAGGCTTTTTTGTCTACGGTGGCCTGGTGGCGATGCAGTCTCTCTGGATCGGGCCCTGGCTCACCCAGGTGGCGGGGCGCAGCGCAGCGGGCGCGGCGCAGGGCTTGTTCTTGGTCAATCTGGCGATGCTTTGCGCCTTTTTCAGCTGGGGCCTGGTGATGCCGCGCCTGATCCGCGCCGGCTGGGCCGGTGAACGGCTGATCGCCTGGGCCTGGTGGCCGGGCGTGCTGTGCCTGGCCGCTATCGTCTGGCAGGGGCCCGATGCGGGCGCGGGCGCCTGGGCGCTGTGGTGCGTCTGTACCAGCGTGGTGTCGCTCAGCCAGCCAGCGCTGGGCCAGGCATTCCCGGCAGCGCTGGCCGGACGCGCGCTGTCGGCCTTCAACCTGCTGATCTTTGCGGGTGTCTTTTCGCTTCAGTGGGTGATCGGCCTGGCCATCGACGCCTTGCAGGCGCGCGGCACGCCGGTGCTGCAGGCCTACCGTTGGGCCTTTGGCGGCTTCTGGCTGGCCTGCCTGCTGGCATTCGTCTGGCGCCAGGCCTGGCAGTCCTGGGGCCCCGTGCGCCCGGGCCGGCTGGCCCCGGTCGTCGGCGGATAATCCAGGGCATGAGGGGCCCCAGTCCATGATCGGTTTGTTCATCATTGCCCACGCACCATTGGCCAGTGCCTTTCTGGCGGCATCGGCGCACACCTACCCCGAGGCGCTTCCGACCATCGTCGCCTATGACGTACCGCCCGGGGCCCAGTTTGAACAGTCGCTGGCGGAGGCCAGTGGCTTGCTGGCAGCGATGGCCAGTGCCGAGACACTGATCCTGACCGATGTGTTCGGTGCCACGCCTTGCAACATCGCGCATCGGCTGGCCGGGCGTGATGGTGTGCGCGCGGTGGCAGGGGTCAGCGTGCCCATGCTCTGGCGTGTGCTCAACTACCGCGACCGCACGCTCGACGAGTTGGTGATGATCGCCATCGCTGGTGCCGCCCAGGGCGCCATGCAGGTGGCCAGCAACCGGCCCCAGAACCAAGTCCAGAAGCCCCCCAGCCATGATCCGCTCGACCCTCACCATCAGCAATAAGCTGGGTCTGCACGCCCGCGCGTCGGCCAAGCTCACCAAGCTGGCTGGCAGCTTCCAGAGCGAGATCCACCTGTCACGCAACGGCCGCCGCATCAATGCCAAGAGCATCATGGGCGTGATGATGCTGGCCGCCGGCCTGGGCAGCGAGGTCGAGCTTGAGGCCGACGGTGCCGACGAGCAGACGGCGGTGGACGCGCTGATGACGCTGGTCGCCGACAAGTTCGGCGAAGGGCAATAGTGGCTGGCGTCGGCCGCGCCCAGCCTTGGGGCGGTGCCCCGCGATTGCGGCTGTCAGCGGCACGCGCCGCCGCCCCCTAAACGTCCCGCACGAACTGCCTGAGCGCCGCCTTGGCCGCGTGGACGCGCTGCTACAGTGGTGCATGAGCATCCAGATGTTCGGTCTGCCGGTCTCGCGCGGCGTGGCCATCGGGCGGGCGGTGATGGTGGCCGCGAGCCGGGTGGATGTGGCGCACTACTTCATCGCTGCAACGCACGCACTTTCCGAAGTCGAGCGCCTGCGCCATGCGCGAGACACCGTGGTGGCTGAGCTGACCGCCCTCAAGCGCGATCTGCCGGCCGATGCCCCCCCAGAGCTGGCGGCGCTGCTCGACGTGCATTTGATGTTGCTGCACGACCCGATGCTGTCCGATGCCACCCGACATTGGATCGAGGTGCGACATTACAACGCCGAATGGGCCATCACCGCCCAGACCGAAGTGCTGGCCCGGCAGTTCGACGAGATGGAGGACGAATACCTGCGCGAGCGCAAGGCCGACATCGAGCAGGTCACCGAGCGCGTGCTGCGGGCCCTGGCCAAGGAGGAGGCTTTGTTGCCCCAAATGGCGCGCAACCGCGACCTGGGCGGCGGCGACCCACTGGTACTGGTGGCCAACGACATCGCGCCCGCAGACATGCTGCAGTTCAAGGGCAGTGTCTTCACCGGCTTCGTCACCGATGTCGGCGGCCGCACGTCGCACACCGCGATCGTGGCCCGCAGCATGGACATCCCGGCCATCGTCGGCGCCCGTGAGGCCAGCCGCCTGGTGCGCCAGGACGACTGGCTGGTCATCGATGGCGACAGCGGCGTGCTGGTCATCAACCCCAGCCCCATCGTGCTGGAGGAGTACCGCTTCCGGCAGCGCCAGAGCGAGCTGGAGCGGGCCCGTCTGGACCGGCTGCGCCACATGCCGTCGGTCACCCTGGACGGGCAATCGATCGAGTTGCTGGCCAATATCGAACTGCCGGCGGATGCCAGCAACGCCTTGGCGGCTGGTGCGGTCGGGGTGGGGCTGTTCCGCAGTGAGTTTCTGTTCATGAACCGCAACGGCAGCCTGCCCGATGAGGACGAACAGTTCGAGGCCTACCGTGCCGCCGTGGTGGCCATGAGCGGCCTGCCCGTGACGATCCGCACCGTTGACGTGGGCGCCGACAAGCCGCTCGAACGCATGGCCGCACACGAACTGCGCCATGAGCATGCGCTGAACCCGGCACTCGGGCTGCGCGCCATCCGCTGGTGCTTGTCGGAGCCGGCGATGTTTCGCCAGCAGTTGCGTGCCATCCTGCGCGCCAGCGCCTACGGCAAAGTGCGGGTGTTGATCCCGATGGTGGCCCAGCGCGGCGAGATTCTCGCCACGCTGGACGCCCTGGCCCGGGCCCGTCAACAGCTGACTGACGCTGGCGTGGCGTTCACCGACATCGAAATTGGCGCAATGATCGAGATCCCCGCTGCCGCCATGACCATGCCGATGCTGCTGCGCCACTTCGACTTCGTCTCCATCGGCACCAACGACCTGATCCAGTACACGCTGGCCATTGATCGCGCCGATGAATCGGTCGCGCATCTCTACGACCCTTGGCACCCGGCTGTCCTGCGGCTGATTGCCAACGTCATCCATGCCGCGCAGGGGGCCGGCAAGCCAGTCAGCGTGTGCGGCGAGATGGCGGGCGATGTCGCTTTCACGGAGTTGCTGCTGGGCTTGGGCCTGCGCAGCTTCTCCATGCATCCGAATCAGATCGCATCGGTGAAACAGCGTGTGTTGCGCGCTGATTGCACCCGTCTGGCGGCGCTGGCCGCTGACACTGTCGACGCCGATGAGCCCGGTAACGCCTGGCCACTGGCCCTTGGCAAGGCCGCCAGGCGCAACCCGGCAAATTAGGGTCCTCCGTCGGTGGTCGGCACGCCTGCGGGCGCCGTCTCCGTCCACCCGCCAATGCTGCTGAGGCTACCCAGGTGGGACGCCCATCACAAAAAGGCTGGGAGCCCTGAATCACCGTGCTACAGTAGAGGGCTTCGCTGCGCAGTGGTCACCAAGAAGCACGCAGCAAAGCAGGCCAAGGACGGGCGGGACTACAAGTCGCCAAGAAAGTGCGCAATAGGTGTTTACACAAACCAGATTGCGTGACAGAATCCAAGGCTCGATGCGTTTCAAGCTCGCCGGCAACGGAAAGCAAGAAAAGCAAAGTCAAGTAGTTGACAGGGTTACTGGATCAGACAATAATCCCATCTCTTTGTTGCCGGCAGGTTGGTGGCAAGGCGCCGAAAGGCAAAGCTCTTTAACAACAAACAGCCGATAAGCGTGGGCGTTGGAAGGTGAGTGCTTGGTGTTGAAAGATGCCGAGTCCTTAGGACTTTAAACGCTCATGGAAGTGAAGTTCACTTCAATTCTTTGAGTAAGAAGTTAAGTTTAACAAGATCGAACTGAAGAGTTTGATCCTGGCTCAGATTGAACGCTGGCGGCATGCCTTACACATGCAAGTCGAACGGTAACGCGGGGCAACCTGGCGACGAGTGGCGAACGGGTGAGTAAAGTATCGGAACGTGCCCAATAG
>JANLZT010000314.1:0-1615 GCA_031366465.1 Betaproteobacteria bacterium
CCCGGCAGCCTGGCCGGCGATTGACCGCAACGGCAACGCCGAGCGCGCTGCCAACTTATACCGCCCGCGCAGTGATCGATTGAAAAGCGGCTCAAGAAGCCGCCAGTTTCACCGATCACCTGGAAGGGCTTGCTGCGCCCACAGCCGGCCCGGCCAGCCCGGGAAGCCACCGCGAACCAACCCGTTCAAGAAAGGTAGGACCCATGCAATATTCCCGTTCAATCCTCAAACCCCTGCTGGTGCTGATGGCCTGCGTCTGCACGCTGGCAGCGCCAAGCCAGGCCCAGGCGCAAGCCAAGGGCCAGGCCAGCAAGCTGGCGCGTGATCTGGAAGACGCGTTGCCGGCAACCCGCAACCCCAAGGCCAACTGGGTGCGCGACGTCAATGGCGTGCGCCAGGTGCAGGTGATCGTCGTCAGCAACGACCCCGACATCCTGATGAGCAACCTGCGCCTGGCGGTGACGACCCTGGGCGGCACGGTGCAGGCCAGCCACCCGACGGTGCGCGCGCTGACGGTGCAGCTCAAGGCCAGCGACGTGGCCCTGCTGGCGCAGCGCAGCGATGTGGTCAGCGTTTCGCCCAATCGGGTGACCCAGCGCACCTTCAGTACGCTGGAATCGATCACCGGGGCCTTGACCGCCAATGTGCGCACCTACAGCGCCAAATCGGCCTATACCGGCCTCGACGGCAGCGGCGTCGGCATTGCGGTGCTCGACTCCGGCGTCATGAAGGCGCACGACGCCTTCGACAACGGCCTGCCGCGCGTCATGCGCAACGTCAACCTGATCAACGCCAGCCTGGCCAACTGGACCACGACCGGTATCACGGCGACATCGCTGGCCCCTGGCAGCGGCGCGCTGGCCAGCTACGAGGCGGCGATTGCCGCCGACTCGGTGACCACCCAGGATCCCTATGGCCACGGTACTCATGTGGCCTCGGTGGCGGCCGGGCGCTATTACTTGCCCCTGTCCAGCACCCAGCAGGACAGCAACGGCATCGCCCCCAAGGCCAACATCTATGACGTGCGGGTGCTCAACAACCTGGGTTATGGCAGCTTGAGCGATGCGCTGGAGGGTATCCAGTGGGTGATCTACCACGCCAAGGAATACAACATCCGGGTGCTCAATGTCAGCCTGGCCGCCAGTTCCACCGAGAGCTGGCAGACCGACCCGCTGTGCGTGGCGGTGCGCAGTGCCACCGCTGCCGGCATCACCGTGGTGGTGGCGGCCGGCAACTTCGGCACCAACTTCTTGGGCCAGGAGAGCTACGGCCGCATCAGCTCACCCGGCAACGACCCGTCGGTGATCACCGTGGGCGCCGCCAACTTCAAGGGCAGCACCGCCCGCAGTGACGACGTGGTCAACAACTTCAGCTCGCGCGGGCCCACCCGCAGCGGCTATCTGGACAGCAGCGGCGTGCGCCGCGCCGACAACCTGCTCAAGCCCGACCTGGTGGCGCCCGGCAACAAGCTGGTCGGCGCCGCCGCCACCGCCGGCAATGCGCTGACCTGGAACCTGCTGGGCAGCCTGTACAAGTCCGTGCTGGTTGACCCGCTGGCGATCACGCCCACGCTGTCTGAGACCCAGATGCTGCTGAGCGGCACCTCGATCGCCGC
>JANLZT010000381.1:0-1866 GCA_031366465.1 Betaproteobacteria bacterium
GTCTGGGTGACCGAGATCGACCCGATCAATGCGCTGCAGGCGGCGATGGAAGGCTACCGCGTGGTGACCATGGACTGGGCCGCCGACAAGGCCGACATCTTCGTCAGCGCCACCGGCAACAAGGCCGTGATCACCCACGACCACATGGTGGCGATGAAGCACAACGCCATCGTCTGCAACATCGGCCACTTCGACAACGAGATCGACATCGCCTCGGTCGAAAAGTACGAGTGGGTGGAGATCAAGCCCCAGGTCGACCAGATCCTGTTCCCGGCCAAGGATGGCAAACCGGCCAAGCGCATCATCATGCTGGCCAAGGGCCGGCTGGTGAACCTGGGCTGCGGCACCGGCCACCCCAGCTATGTGATGAGCAGCAGCTTTGCCAACCAGACCATCGCCCAGATCGAGCTGTACGCCCACCAAGACGCCTACGACGTGGGCAAGGTCTATGTGCTGCCCAAGCACCTTGACGAGAAGGTGGCGCGGCTGCAGCTGGTCACCCTCAACGCCGTGCTCACCGAGCTGAGCGACGAACAGGCGGCCTACATCGGCGTGCCCAAGAGCGGGCCGTATAAGCTCGATACCTACCGGTATTGACAGCCGGCAAGTGAGCCTTGGATTGACGGAATATTCAAATTAGCGCCAAAATGGCTCCACTCAATCAATAGGGAGCCATTGTGAGCATCAATCTGTCAATCAAAGGCGTCTCAGCGGCTGTAGCCCAGCGCTTGCGTGCCCGGGCCGAACGCCACCACCGATCTCTGCAAGGTGAGTTGATGGCCATCGTCGAACGTGCCGCCGCCGAGGATGACCCTGGCTTTGGCTCCGCGCAGGCGGCGCCCGTGGGGCTCACGGTCACCGCGCCGGCAAACGTGCAGCGTCAAGGCTGGCGGTCCATTGAAGACCTGGTGGCCGACCAGCGCGAGCGCCGCAGTGCTGCAGCCCATGCGCCGCCGTCCACGGGCCTGCCATTGGCGGCGGACATCATCCGCGCTGATCGCGACGGCCGATGAACACGCCACCCACCACCCGCCGCTTGTACGTGGCCGAACCGCGCGCGTTTTGGCTGCTGCGGTCGCCGGTGGTGGCCGATTGCAGCGCCCTGGCAGCCCTGATTTTTGAAGAGCCGGCAGGCGATGAAGCAGCCGCCATGCTGACCGACCGGGCCCTGCATGCGCCCACCTTGTTGCCCTATGAGTTGGCCAGCGTGGCCAGCAAGAAGCAGCGCGCGGGGGCGGCGCAAGACTGGGTGGAGGCCGCGCTGCAGGCCTACACCGAGCAGCGCATTGATCTGCATCCGGTGCCCCCCGAGGCCGCCGCCCGCCTGGCGGCACGCTATGCACTCTCGGCCTACGACGCGGCCTACCTCTGGTTGGCGGCTGAACTGAAAGCGCCGCTGGCCACCTTTGATCGCAAGCTGGCCGAGGCCGCGCAGCGCCATCTGGCGGCACCCGATTGACCTGCGGCGCCCGCCCCAAGGCGCCGCACCTTGCCGGGGGCTGCCCCAACCACCCGCCCGCCCACCATGAAACTCAGCGCCCTGCCCCCGATCAGCATCGAGTTCTTCCCGCCCAACACCCCCGTGGGCAGCGACAAGCTCAAGACTGTGGTGCAAGAACTCAGCGTGCTCAAGCCCGAGTTCTTCAGCGTCACCTATGGCGCTGGCGGCGCCACGCGCGAGAAGACCCTGGCCGCCGTGCGCGACATCGCCGCCGCCGGGTTTGAGGCCGCGCCCCACCTGTCTTGCGTCGGCTCCACCCGCGACAGCATCGCCGAGATCCTGGCCACCTACCGGGCCCAGGGCATCCACCGCGTGGTGGCGCTGCGCGGGGACTTGCCCAGCGGCACCGCAGTGGCCGGAGAGTT
>JANLZT010000411.1:0-1586 GCA_031366465.1 Betaproteobacteria bacterium
AAAAAGGCGTCGGCGTCGGGCTTCTCGTAGAACGACCACACCAGCACATGCCCGGCGCCGGGGCGCGGCCAGCGCTGCTGCAGGCCGCGCAACACCTGCTCGATGATGGCTGTCTTGCCGGTGCCGCCCGCAGCCACCAGGGCCTGGACGCGGTCGGGCGAGGCGGTGTCGTCCGCCCAGGCGGACAGGTTGCTGACCAGCGCGGCCCGGCCACTGAAGTGCGGCGCCGGCTGCAGCGCGTGCACGATGCGCAACTCGGGCAGGCGCACCGGGGCGGGTGCGGCACCCGGTGCCGGGGCGGGGGCCTGCGCGGCCACCCGTGCCAGCGTGGTGGCGATCTTCAAGCCCAGATCGTCGGGGGTGGTGAAGGTATCGACCGTCAACTCGGCGCGCAGCCAGGCCTTGAAAGCCTGCAGCCCCTGCAGCGCGGCGATCACGGCCTGCTGCTTGGCGGGGTCGGCCAGCACGTCCGGCTGGGTTAAGAGGTCCTGCTCCTTGGCCTCGGTCCATGGGTGGGCTTCATCCACGCTCCAGGCATACACCGGCTTGCCGGCGGCCTTGGCGGCTGCCACCTCACGCCGGGTGATACTGCCGCGCCCGGGCTCGGGCTCGAAGCCGTGGCGGTGGGCCACGATGCACACCAGCAGGTCACAACTGGCGGCCAGGCGCTCGCACTCGGCCACCGGCGTGCCGGGCCGGGCGCCAAAGCGTTCCATCACCACCGATTGCTGTTGCAGCCGCAACAAGGTGTCGTCGGCGACCCCGCGGTGCTTGCCCAGGTCGAGCGCAGTGGACGAGAGGAAGACACGCAGGCTGGCCATGGCCGCCATGGTATGCCGCCTGGTTTGCGGTCCATCCGGGGGCCGGTGCCGGCCTACAATCCTGACCAATCTTGGTCAACCCAGGCTGCCCACCATGCAAGTCAATATCTACGAAGCCAAGACCCGATTGTCGGAACTGGTGGACCAGGCGCACCACGGCGAAACCATCGTCATCGCCAAGAACGGCACGCCATTGGCCAAGCTGGTGCCTTTGGGCAGCGGCAGCAAACCCAGGATCGTGTTTGGGCTGATGAAGGGCCAGATCCAGATCGCCGACGATTTCGACGCGCCGCTGCCCAACGATTTGCAGGCGCTGTTCGAGGGCCGTGACCCAGCCGCGCCGCAGCCGACATGAAGCTGCTGCTGGACACCCACATCCTGCTGTGGTTGATGCAGGATGCGCCGCAACTCAGCCCGGCAGCGCGCCGCTTGATCGAACAGGCCGAGAGCGTGCACGTCAGCAGCGTGTCGCTGTGGGAGGTGGCCATCAAGCGCAGCCTGGGCAAGCTGAGGCTGGACCCTGACCTGCTAGACCAGCACCTGGCCGCCAGCGCTGTGCAGGCCTTGGGGGTGAGCTGGGCGCATGCACGCCAGTTGCGCGCCTTGCCTGCCCACCACGGCGACCCCTTCGACCGCATGCTGGTGGCCCAGGCCATGGTTGAACCTTTGCACCTGTTGACGCACGACGCCTCACTGTCGGCCTATTCAGAACTTGTGATCCTGGTCTGATCGCGCGCCGGCACTGCCCGCTGCCTGACGACCACC
>JANLZT010000460.1:0-2688 GCA_031366465.1 Betaproteobacteria bacterium
CTAGAATTCAGGCCATTGAATGAAGCATGTGAAAAAGTCTGTCCTGCTCTGGTACTCGGCCCACGAGATGTATTCGCTGGTCACAGACGTCAAGGCCTACCCGTCCTTCCTGCCCTGGTGCGAGAAGGCCGAGGTGCTGGACCACAGCGGCAACGCCATGACCGCCCGCCTGCATCTGCATTACGCCGGCCTGCGCCATGCCTTCACCACCCGTAACCAGCACACGCCTGAGCAAGCGGTGGTGATGTCGCTGGTCGATGGGCCGTTTTCTGAGCTGGACGGCCACTGGCGTTTCGTGGCCATCGGCGCGGCGGGCAGCGCCGCCTGCCGGGTGGAGTTTGAGCTGCGCTATGCGTTCGCCAGCCGGGCGCTGGAGAGCGTGCTCAGCCCGGTTTTCGACCGGGTGGCCAACACCTTTGTTGACAGCTTCGTGCAGCGGGCCGAGCAGGTCTATGGCGCACGTTGAGCGGCCCATGATCAGCGTGACGCTGGTGCATGCCGCCGCGCCGCACCAGATCGAGACCGAAACTCTGCTGCTGCCGGCCGGGGCCACGGCGCGCGACGCCTGCACTGCCAGTGCGCTAGCGCGTCGCCACATGTCGGGGCCGGCGGGTGGCGATGCTTGTTGCCTGGGCATTTGGGGCCGCCTGTGCGGGCCCGACACCGTGTTGCAGGAAGGGGACCGGCTGGAGCTGCTGCGCCCCCTGCTGATCGACCCGATGGAAGCGCGGCGCCAGCGCCTGCGCCGCGACGGCCTGCGCAAGGTCAGGCGTTCAGCCCGCCCAGCCCGCGGCGCTTGACGCAGTGGACGGTTGGCCGGCGCGCGGCTGGCGCGATGGGCCGCCCGCAAAGCACTGCTGCATCAGCGGCAATCGCTTGCCATCACCTGGCGGGCGGTATCTGCATCGTTGGCGCGGGTCGCGTCATCCACCACCACCCGCTCGCCCTGGGCATTGAAGCGCACCAGGCGCTGGCCGTTCTCAAGCATCGCCAATTGATCGCGCGCGCGCCGGCAGTTGTCGGCACGCTGTGCCGCCTGACGCTCTTCATCCGCCCGCGCCCGAGCTCGGGCTTGGTCCTCAGCGCGCTTGCGCCGGCCCTCAAGCTCTGGGTCGAGCGGGCTGCTCGCGGCCTTGGCCACGCTGGTGCCGGCCGCTGGCAGCGCCGGTGCCGCGACGGCCGCCGGCGTCACCCGGCCGCCGGCCTGCGGCCGTTGCAGGATGTCCTTGTCCGGGATTTCGCGCGGTGGCGGCAGGTCGCTGGCGTGCACTTGGCCCAAGCCATCTTTCCAACGGTACTGGGCCGAAGCCGGTTGGCACCAGACCGCCGCCACAGCGGCGACAGCCCACAACAGGCGCAGGGACACAGGGTGCAAGGCCGACTCCAAGGATGCCAACTGCCCGCAGTCTACCCAGTGCGCCGGGCCGCTGGCGCGCTGGGGGTGGCTTGGGCCCAGTCCGTATAATCTGATTTTGCGACTGGAGCTTTCCCATGCGCCTTCTAGGCAAAGCGCTCACCTTCGACGATGTGTTGTTGGTGCCGGCCTTCTCCCAGGTGTTGCCCCGCGACACCTCCCTCGCCACCCAGCTATCCCGCAACATCCGGCTCAACTTGCCGCTGGTGTCTGCCGCCATGGACACCGTCACCGAGGCCCGCCTGGCGATCGCCATCGCCCAGGAGGGCGGCATTGGCATCGTGCACAAGAACCTCACGCCCAAGCAGCAGGCGGCCCAGGTGGCCCGTGTCAAGCGCTATGAGTCGGGCGTGCTGCGCGACCCAATCACCGTGTCGCCCGACCTGCCGGTGCATGCGGTGATCGCGCTGTCGCGCCAGCATGGCATCTCGGGTTTTCCGGTGATCGAGAACGGCCGGGTGGTGGGCATCGTCACCGGCCGCGACTTGCGCTTCGAGACCCGGCTTGATCTACCGGTGCGCAGCATCATGACGCCGCGCGACAAGCTGGTGGTGGTGCCTGAATCAGCCACCATCGAGGACGGCAAGGCCCTGATGCACCAGCACAAGCTGGAGCGGGTGCTGGTGGTCAACAGCGCGTTCGAGTTGCGCGGCTTGATGACTGTCAAGGACATCACCAAGCAGACCAACTTCCCCAGTGCCGCGCGCGATTCCCTGGGCAAGCTGCGGGTGGGCGCGGCGGTGGGCGTGGGCGACGGCACCGAGGAGCGGGTGGAGTTGCTGGTCAAGGCCGGTGTCGATGTGCTGGTGGTCGACACCGCGCATGGCCACTCGGCCGGCGTGATCGACCGGGTGCGCTGGGTCAAGCGCCACTACCCGCAGGTGGACGTGATCGGCGGCAACATTGCCACCGGTGAGGCCGCGCTGGCGCTGGCCGAGGCCGGTGCGGATGCCGTCAAGGTCGGCATCGGCCCGGGCTCAATCTGCACCACCCGCATCGTCACCGGTGTGGGCGTGCCGCAGATCATGGCGATCGACACGGTGGCCCGCGCGCTGGCCGGCAGCGGCGTGCCGCTGATCGCCGACGGCGGCGTGCGCTATTCGGGCGACCTGGCCAAGGCGATTGCCGCTGGCGCCGACAGCGTGATGATGGGCGGCGCCTTTGCCGGCACCGAAGAAGCGCCGGGGGAGGTCATCCTCTACCAGGGCCGCAGCTACAAGAGCTACCGCGGCATGGGCTCGATCGGCGCGATGCAGCAGGGCTCGGCCGACCGC
>JANLZT010000483.1:0-3572 GCA_031366465.1 Betaproteobacteria bacterium
GTCCTGGATATGGCTGATGCCCTCGATCTTCTTCTCGTGCACCAGCTCGGCAATGCGCTCCAGCAAGGTCTTCTTGTTGACCTGGTAGGGCAGCTCGTCAACGATGATGGTCTGGCGCGTGCCGCGGTCGATGTCCTCGAAATGCACCTTGGCGCGCATCACCACCTTGCCGCGGCCGGTGCGGTAGCCCTCGCGCACGCCGTTGATGCCGTAGATGATGCCGGCGGTGGGGAAGTCGGGCGCCGGCACGATCTCCATCAGCTCGTCGATGGTCGCATCGGGCGACTTCAACAAATGCAGGCAGGCGTCAACGATCTCGTTCAAGTTGTGCGGCGGGATGTTGGTGGCCATGCCCACCGCAATGCCGGCCGAGCCGTTGACCAGCAAGTTGGGCAGCCGCGCCGGCAGCACTGTCGGCTCTTTCTCGGACCCATCGTAGTTGGGCGCGAAATCGACTGTTTCCTTGTCGATGTCGGCCAGCATCTCGTGGGCGATCTTGGACAAGCGGATCTCGGTGTAGCGCATCGCCGCCGCGTTGTCGCCGTCCACCGACCCAAAGTTGCCCTGGCCGTCCACCAGCATGTGGCGCAGCGAGAAATCTTGCGCCATGCGCACGATGGTGTCGTAGACCGCCGTGTCGCCATGCGGGTGGTATTTGCCGATCACATCGCCCACGATGCGCGCACTCTTCTTGTAGGCGCGGTTCCAGTCGTTGTTCAGCTCGTGCATCGCGAACAACACGCGCCGATGCACCGGCTTGAGGCCATCGCGGGCGTCGGGCAATGCCCGGCCCACGATCACACTCATCGCGTAATCCAGATAGGAACGCCGCATCTCCTCTTCAAGGCTGATGGGCAGGGTTTCCTTGGCGAAGGGCGTCATGCGTTGGGTTTCATACAGACCGGCGCAGCGGCACCGTTGGAGAGGGCTGCAACCACCCATTCTGGGCAGCAACCGGTGATTCTATGCGGCGCCAGTCTGTAGCGGCTGAGCAACAACACGGCGCCCGCAGCGCATCTGCGGGCTGAAAATCAAGCCCGACTTAGGCCCTATGGCACAATCAGGCATCGGTGGTAGACGCTTGCCAAACCGGGTGTTTGCCGGCTTTTTTTGCTATCGATTTTGACTTTACGCAGATATCTGCGGCTTTCCTCGAGAGGAGAATCATGAAGAAACTGAACAAGGTGGCGGTGCTCTTCGCGTCGGCCGCAATCGCCGCGCCTATCGTGGCTTTTGCCCAAGCTGGCACCGTTGACAACTGGCGCGCTGCTGATGGCACCGTCTGGAAAAACGGTACCAACGAGCTTTGCTGGCGTGATGCCAACTGGACGCCGGCCACGGCGGCCGCCGATTGCGACGGCGCGATCAAGCCCATGGCAGCCCCTGTAGCAGCGGCACCTGCCCCGCGTCCTGCGCCGGCGCCCGCACCTGCCCCGGCACCCGCGCCGGCCCCCATGCCTGCTCCGGCAGCCGTGGTTGTCCCTGCCGCCCCGGCCGCCGCCGCCGCCCCGGTGAGCGAGAAGGTCACCTTCGCCGCTGACGCCTTCTTCGACTTTGACAAGTCCGTGCTCAAGCCTGAGGCCAAAGCCAAGCTCGACGACCTGGTCGCCAAGACCTCGGCAGTTGCACTTGAAGTCATCATTGCCGTGGGTCATACCGACGCTGCCGGTACAGATGCCTACAACCAGAAGCTGTCGGTCAGGCGTTCTGAAGCCGTCAAGGCCTATCTGGTGGGCAAGGGCGTCGAGAAGAACCGCGTCTATACCGAAGGCAAGGGCGAGAAGCAGCCTGTGGCTGACAACAAGACCGCCGAAGGCCGTGCCAAGAACCGCCGCGTCGAAATCGAAGTGGTTGGCACCCGCGCCAAGAAGTGATCTCAGGCCTTGCTGGCTGACAAGCGTTGCTTCGGCAGCGCACCTAGAAAACCCCGCTTCGGCGGGGTTTTTGTTTGTGCGCGCGCTTGGCAGACAGCGCGCTGCGCCTTGCGCTGTATGCAGGTTGCTTTGATGCCCCAGCGCTACCGTTACGATGCCAACATGACCGTGAACGCCGACCCCCTGGAGCTGGCCAAGTTTGGCGATCTGGCCCATCGTTGGTGGGATCCCGACGGTGAATTCCGCCCCTTGCACCAGATCAACCCGTTGCGGCTGGACTGGATCGACCAACAAGCGCAACTGGCTGGCAAGCGGGTGCTGGATGTGGGCTGTGGCGGCGGCATCCTGACCGAGGCCATGGCTTTGCGCGGCGCTGACGCGCTGGGTATCGATCTGTCGACCAAGCCACTGCGCGTGGCCCAATTGCATGCGATGGAGGCGGGTGCCCAGTGCCTGCAATACCGCGAGGTGGCCGTCGAGGCTTTGGCCACCGAGTTGCCCGCATCCTTTGATGTGGTCACCTGCATGGAGATGCTGGAGCATGTGCCCGAGCCCGCGTCAGTGGTGCGGGCCTGCGCCAGTCTGGTCAAGCCAGGTGGCTGGGTGTTTTTCTCCACCCTCAACCGCAACGCCAAGGCCTTTGTGATGGCCATAGTCGGTGCGGAGCATGTGCTCAAACTGCTGCCCAAGGGCACCCACGAGTACTCGCGCTTCATCCGGCCCAGTGAGTTGTCGCGCTGGTGCCGAGAGGCAGCACTGGCGCCCGTTGGCTTCAAGGGCCTGGCCTACAACCCCTTGACCGGCCGCTACAGCCTGAACGACGACACGGCTGTGAACTACCTGCTGGCCTGCCGGGCTGCGCCATGAAGCAGCGGCCCGAGTTGCTGCTGTTCGACCTGGACGGCACCTTGGTCGACAGTGCGCCCGACCTGGCCGGCGCGGCCAACGATTTGCGCGATCAGCATGGCCTGCCGCCCTTGCCCTACGCTGCCCTGCGCCCGCTGGTGGGCAGCGGTGCGCGCGGCATGGTGGGTGTGGCCTTCGGCGTGGGCCCCGGCGACGAGCGCTTTGCCGATTTGCGCGATGCCTTTCTGGCCCGCTACGCGCAGCGCCTGCTGGCGCAAACGCGGGTCTTCGAAGCCATGCAACCGGTGCTGGATCAGTTGGACGCTCATGGTCAGCGTTGGGGTATCGTGACCAACAAGGCGATGCGCTTCACCGAGCCCATCGTCAATGGCCTGGGCCTGGCGGCACGCGCGGCGGTGCTTATCGCGGGCGACACCACCGCGTACGCCAAGCCACATCCCGAACCCCTGCTGGAGGCCGCGCGCCGCGGGGGTGTGGCGCCCGGGGCTTGCGCCTACCTGGGCGACGACCAGCGCGACATCGTGGCCGGCCGCGCCGCTGGCATGAGCACCCTGGCGGCCGCCTGGGGCTACCTGGGCCAGGGTGAGCCGGTGCAAGCCTGGGCCGCCGATGCGGTGTTCGATTCACCAATGCAACTCTTGCAATGGTTGGATCTGCCCTAAACTCGGGATCACCAGGGGCCGACCTGGCTTCGACGTGGGTACGGAGTCGGTTCAGGGCATGCCGAGCACCAGTTCGCTCGTAAAACCACTGGAAACAAAGTAACTGCGAACGATACCTCGTACGCCCTCGCCGCTTAAAAACCGGTGAGCTTCGCAACGGTTGGCCGAT
>JANLZT010000490.1:0-4108 GCA_031366465.1 Betaproteobacteria bacterium
GCGCGGTTTGTCCGTACGTAGGAGTGGGCTAACTTCGCAAGGCGAAGTTAAGGGCCAGCGGCCCGGCCCACGCCAACGAAATTCACGGCGAAACCGCTGGCTGGATGGCTTTTCAAGCCACCCGTGGCTTGACCAACGACGCCGCCAGCCTGGCCTGCACCCGGGCCCGCTCCACATCCGCGTCATGCACCAGCGCCACGCCCATCCGGCGCCTTTTGAAGCTCTCAGGCTTGCCGAACAAGCGGATGTCGCTGTGGGGCACCCGCAGCGCATCAGCCACACCGTCAAACACGATGCCAACGGCATCCAACCCGCCATAGATCACCGCGCTCGCCCCAGGGCTCTTGAGCGCGGTGTCCACCGGCAGGCCCAGGATGGCGCGGGCATGCAGCTCAAACTCGTTCTGCCACTGGGTGATCATGGTCACCATGCCGGTGTCGTGCGGGCGCGGGCTGATCTCGCTGAACCACACCTGCTGGCCCTTGACAAACAGCTCCACGCCAAACAAGCCCTGGCCGCCCAGGTTGTCGGTCACGGCCTTGGCAATATCGCGTGCGCGTTGCAGCGCGGCTGGATGCATAGGCTGGGGCTGCCAGCTCTCGACATAGTCACCGCTGATCTGCAGATGGCCGATGGGCTCGCAGAAATGGGTTTCGACCCCGCCGTCCGCACCACCCGCCCAAGCCGCAGCGCGCACCGTCAGCAGCGTGATCTCGTAGTCGAAGTCAATGACGCCCTCGACGATCACCCGGCCCGGCCCGACCCGGCCGCCGGCCATCGCGTCATCCCAGGCCTGCTGCACATCGGCCGGGCCATCGATCTTGCTCTGGCCCTTGCCGCTGCTGCTCATCACCGGCTTGACGATGCAGGGGTAGCCGATGCCGGGACCGGTGTCGGCGCAAACATCGCCATCGATGGCCGCCTGCAGCTCGACCAGCGAATCGCAGAACCGGTAGGGGCTGGTGGGCAGGCCCAGGGTCTCGGCGGCCAGCCGGCGGATGCCCTCGCGGTCCATCGTCAGGCGCGCAGCCCGGGCGGTGGGCACACAGCGGATCAGGCCCTCGGCCTCCAGGGCCTCCAGCACCGGGGTGGCAATGGCCTCGATCTCGGGCACCACCAGGTCGGGCCGCTCGGCCTCGATCAGCGCGCGCAGCGCGACCGGGTCGCTCATGGTGATGGTGCGGGCATGGTGGGCCACCTGCTGGCCGGGCGCGTTGTCATAGCGATCCACGGCGATGGTCTCCACCCCCAGGCGCTGCAGCGCGATCAGCACCTCCTTGCCCAGTTCACCGCTGCCCAGCAGCATCACGCGGGTGGCAGACGGGGACAGCGGGGTTCCGATGGCTAGCATGGTGGTTGATGTCGAGGTGGGTGGCGGCCGGCGATTGTCATGCTGTCGCGCTGTCACGCTGTGGGGCTGCGCCCGACCCGGCGACCCACCATGCCCAGGCCCGGGCGCTGCTAGTCTGCGGGCATGGCCGCAACCCCACTCACTCTTGACGCCCTGCGCCGCCACGCCGTGGCGCGCAGCCTGTTTGCCCCCACCACGCTGCCGCAGGCGTTGCGCCGGCTGGGCTTTGTGCAGGCCGACCCGATCCGCGCGCCGGCCCGCGCGCAAGACCTGACGCTGCGCCACCGCGTCAAGGACTACCGGGCCGGTGACCTGGAGGCCCGTTACCCCCGGCTCGACATCGAGGAGGATTTTTTCGTCAACTACGGCTTCTTGCCGCGCAGCACGCAAGCCTTGATGCACCCGCGCACGCCGCACAGCGCCTGGCCTGCCGCGCGCCAGCACCAGGCCGCTGCGGTGCTGGACTTTGTGCGCCAGCGTGGCGTGGTGCACCCGCGCGAGGTGGACGCTGCCTTTGCCCACGGCAAGGCCCGCAACTGGTTCGGCGGGTCGTCCAACGCCAGCACCCAGTTGCTGGACGCGATGCACTACCGCGGCCTGCTGCGCATCGCTCGCCGTGAGGGCGGCGTACGCCTGTACGCGGCGCGGCCGGCCGACGCCACGCTGCCCGACCCGGTGGCGGCGCTGGACGCGCTGGTGGACGTGGTGGTGCGCAAGTACGCGCCGCTGCCCGAGCGCAGCCTGGGTGAGCTGGTCAGCCGCCTGTTGGTGGGTGCGCCGCAATGGGCCGGCCAGCGCGCCCAGGTGCTGGCGCGGGCCCGGGCGCGGCTGCCATCGGCGCTGGTCGAGGGCGTCAACTGGCTGTGGCCCGAGGGCGAGAACCCGGCCAGCAAGCGCCATGCGCTGGACGACCAACTGCGCCTGCTGGCGCCCTTCGACCCCATCGCCTGGGATCGCCGCCGGTTTGAGCTGTTCTGGGGCTGGGCCTACCGCTTTGAGGCCTACACGCCAGCGCCCAAGCGGCTGCGGGGTTACTACGCGCTGCCACTTCTTTGGCGCGGCCAGGTGATCGGTTGGGGCAACCTCAAGGTGCAAGCCGGGCAGTTGCTGGCCGACCTGGGCTACCTGGCCGGATCAGCCCCTGACGACCGCCACTTTGTGCCGGCCCTGGACGACGAACTCCACCGCATCACGCGATTTCTCGGGCTATGAGCCCGGCGGCCGCGCGGCGTCCTGCAGCGGCCGCTGCCCCAGCGCCAGCAGTGCCGCCAGGGCCAACATCGCGGCGCTGACCAGCAGGCCGCGGGCCAGGCCGCCGGGGCCGTCGGCGATCAGCCCGACCAGGCTGGGGCCGGCGATCTGGCCCAGCGCAAAGACGATGGTGAAGGCACTGATGCCGCGCGGCCAAGCCGCAGGCGGCAGGTTGTGGCGCACCAGGGCCGTGGTTGACGCCACCACCGACAGGAACACCGCACCAAACAAGGCGCCCGAGCCGAACACCGCCACCGGGTGCTGGCTGAGCACCGGCAGCACGGTGGCCAGCGCCAGCAGGCCGTTGAGCAGGGCCATCGCCTGGCCGCCACGCCAGCGCTGCAACACGCCGGCCCACAGCCCGCCCGAGACCAGCACGCCGCCGCCCAGGGTGACGTAAAACGCGACGATCAAGCCGCTGCCCAGGTGCTGCTCCTGCAGCAGCGAGACGATGAAGGTCATGTAGCCGATATAGCCCAGGCCGAACAGGCCATAGGCCACCAAGCCGGCCGCCAGCCTGCGCCAGGGCAGGCCCGCCGATGCGCCCGCCACAGCGCTGCCAACCGGCCCATCGACCGGCGTGCCCCAGGCCATCAGCCCGGTCATGGCCAGCGCGAGTGCCCCCAAGGCCTGCCAGGCGGTCTGCCAGCCGGTCTGCCAGCCGGTGGCCCAAACACCGGTCAGCCCGGCTTCGGTCAGCGCCGGCACCAGGCAGGCCGACGCGATGATGCCCAGGCCGGTGCCGCCGTAGTACAGGCCCAGCACCAGCCCAGCGCTGGGCATGCGGCGGCTGCTGCCTGGCGTATGTGCGACGGTATGTGCGACGGTATGCGCGACGGTATGCGCGATGGCGCGGCTGCCCAGCCGCGCTGCCAGCAGGCCGCCGGCCACAAAAGTGGCCGCGCTGGCGGCGCCTGAGGCCAGCCGCAGGCCCATCAGCAGCGGGTCGGCCCTCACCAGGCCGTGCAGGCACAGCAACACCGCCGTGGCCAGCCCGCCGCCCACCAGTGCCGCACGCGGCCCGAAGCGCGCCAGCAGGCGCGGCATCAGCAAGGCGCCCAGCAGATAGCCGGCGGCATTGGCGGTGTTCATCAACCCGGCGCCGAGGTAGCTCCAGCCCAGATCGGCCCGCATCGGCCCCAGCAGCAAGGCATACGAGAAGCGCGCCAGCCCCAGCGACACCGCAGCGCCCAAAGACAGCGCCAGCGCCTGCACCAAGACAGGGGACAGCCGCAACGGGCCGGTGGCGGGCCTCAAGGCGGGGCCGGCGCGCGGCTGTGCGCTGGCGCGGCGCGAGCGGCCAGCAGGGCCTGGGCCAGTTCGGCGAAACCGGCGCCACGCTCGGCCACCGTCACAAACCCCGGCAACCAGCGCAACTGCGGCACAAAGCGCGCGATATTGGCCACCCCGACCGACAGCGGCATGCACTCGAACATCGCCTGGTCGTTGGTCGAGTCACCCAGGTAGACCCAGTCGGCGGCCACCCAGGGCAGGCCCAGAGCCAGC
>JANLZT010000498.1:0-2384 GCA_031366465.1 Betaproteobacteria bacterium
CGATGCCGGTGTCGGGCGACAGCAGCCAGCGCCAGATGGTGCCCGAGACGATCCAGCTCAGCGCCAGCGGGTAGAGGTAGAGGGTGCGCACGCCGCCCTCGAAGCGCACCTTCTGGTCAAGCAGCACCGCCAGCAAGCAACCCAGCACCATCGGCACGCCGACGACGATGGGCCCGCAGCGCAGCAAATTGCCCAGCGCCCGCCACCAGTTGTCGTCGGCCCACAGGCGCTGGTACTGGGCCAGGCCCACCCAATCCCAGCTCGGCAGGCCTTGCGAGCCGGTGAAAGACACCGCCGCCACCCAGCCGGCGAGGCCGTAGACGAACAGCACGCTGACCAGCAGCGCTGGACCGCTTCTTCCGGCGTGACCAGATGGGCCTGGGTGCCGCGTCGGGCTCGATCCTGCTGATGATGTGCGTGGCGATTGCCGTGCCCTACATCCTGGGTGAATTGCGCAAGCAGCGCCACGATGGCTGAGCCCGACCGCCTGCCCGGCCAGCGCGCTGGCTGGTCGCGCCTGCTGATTTACGCGGCGCTGCTGCTGGCCGCGCTGTTCTTCGCGCTGCCGGCCTGGTTTGCGCTGGTCAATGCCTTCAAGCCGCTGGCCGAGATGCGGGCCGGCAATGTGCTGGGCCTGCCGGCGCAATGGACTGGTCAGCCCTGGATCGCGGCCTGGTCCAGCGCCTGCACCGGTGGCCCCCAATGCGCTGGCCTGTCGCGCTACTTCATCGACTCGCTGCTGCTGGTGGTGCACACCGTCTACAGCGTGCCGGTGTCGCTGTACCGGCCAGGTGATTACGGTGACCGTGCCGACCACGGTCAACGGCGTGCTGCAGTTTGCGGGCGGCGCCAATCTGGCGGTCACCACATCTTTCGATGTCTGGGCCCACCAGCGCTCGCACCTCGAGATCTATGGCACCGAGGCCATCGCGCTGCGCCAGGGCCGGCCGCACCGCGCCAGCGGTGAGCTGGCCCTGCATGTGCTGGAGGTGCTGGACGCCTTTGGCCGCTCATCCACCGACGGCCGCCACATCGCCATCACCAGCACTGCCGAGCGGCCGGCGCCGGTGCCGCTGGGTGCGGACGAGGCGGTGTTTCTGGCCGGCGATTGATCGCCAGCCGGGACTTGACACCTACCCAACCAGCAGCCCACGATGAAAACCCTCAAAGGCCCCGGCCTGTTCCTGGCCCAGTTTGCCGGCGATGCCGCGCCCTTCAACAGCCTGCCGGCCATTGCCGCCTGGGCCGCCTCACTGGGCTACCGGGGCGTGCAGATCCCGACCTGGGATGCCCGCCTGTTTGACCTGGCGCGGGCTGCCGAGAGCCAGACCTATTGCGACGAGGTGGCCGGCCAACTGGCCGAGCACGGCCTGGCGATCACCGAGCTGTCTACCCACTTGCAAGGCCAGTTGGTGGCGGTGCACCCGGCCTACGACCGATTGTTCGACGGCTTCGCGGCCGAGGCCGTGCGCGGCGATGCCCCGGCCCGCAGCGGCTGGGCCATCGCCCAGCTCAAGCTGGCGGCACAGGCCTCGGCCCGGCTGGGCTTGCAAAGCCATGCCACCTTCTCGGGCGCGCTGGCCGGGCCCTACCTCTACCCCTGGCCGCAGCGCCCGGCCGGCCTGGTGGAAGAAGCCTTTGCCGAACTGGCCCGGCGCTGGCGGCCGATCCTGGATGCGTTTGATGCCGCCGGGGTGGATGTCTGCTACGAGCTGCACCCGGGCGAGGACTTGTTCGACGGCATCACCTTCGAGCGGTTCCTGGACGCGGTGGGCCAGCACCCGCGCGCCAACATCCTCTACGACCCCAGCCATTTCCTGCTGCAGCAACTGGATTACCTGCAGTTCATCGACATCTACCACGCCCGCATCCGCGCCTTCCACGTCAACGACGCCGAGTTCCGGCCCGATGGCCGCCAAGGCGTCTACGGCGGCTTCAACGGCTGGGCCGAGCGGGCCGGGCGCTTCCGCTCGCTGGGCGACGGGCAGGTTGACTTCTGTGCCATCTTCTCCAGGCTGGCCCAGCACGACTACGCCGGCTGGGCGGTGCTGGAGTGGGAATGCTGCTTGAAGCACCCCGAGGACGGCGCCCGCGAAGGCGCCGACTTCATCCGCCGCCACATCACCCGCGTCGCCGACCGGGCCTTCGATGATTTCGCTGGCGCCGGGGTGGACCGCGCGGCGTTGCGCGCGGTGCTGGGCTTGGCACCTTGACTGGTTCGCCCAGCGGCGCCGCTTTCGCTCCTTCCACTTCGCCGCTTGCAAGCGGCTCAGATTCGCCAGGCGAGGAACAGCACGCAGGTCCTGTTCCTCGTCCGGGCTCATCCCCCTGCCAGGGGGAAGGTGGGGATGGGGGTTTGGCGCTCGCGCGACCTCAGCTTTCCA
>JANLZT010000610.1:0-1660 GCA_031366465.1 Betaproteobacteria bacterium
GCCTACATCGCGATGAAGTCGGCGCCCGACTTGGCCGCCAAGAACTTCACCGCGATGCTGCGCCTGGACCACAACCGCGCGCTCAGCCAGATCGCCGCCAAGACCGGCAAGCCGGTGGCCAGCATCCAGAAGCTGGCGGTGTGGGGCAACCACTCGCCGACGATGTATGCCGACTACCGCTTTGCCACCATCGACGGCGCGCCCGTCAAGGACCTGATCAACGACCAGGTCTGGAACAAGGACGTGTTCCTGCCCACCGTGGGCAAGCGCGGCGCGGCCATCATCGAGGCGCGCGGGCTGTCGTCAGCCGCCTCGGCCGCCAACGCGGCCATCGACCACATGCGCGACTGGGCCCTGGGCAGCAACGGTGGCTGGGTGACGATGGGGGTGGCCAGCAATGGCGAATACGGCATCCCCCGGGACGTGATGTTCGGCTTCCCGGTGATTTGCGCGGGCGGTGAGTACAGCCTGGTCGAGGGCCTGCCCATCGACGCCTTCAGCCAGGAATGCATCAACAAGACCTTGGCCGAGCTGCAGGGCGAGCAGGACGGCGTCAAGCACCTTCTTTGACATCAGGCGGCCCCGCCCGGGGCTGCTTGTGCGGCGGCTGGCCGGCACACAATGCCGCCAGCCCTTTTTCATAGCCGCCGCCATGACACCCATCCTGCCCGCCGCCGCCTTGCTCGAACTTGGCGATGCCGCCCCCGACCTGCCGGTCTGCGACCACTACTGCGGCACCCTGCCACGGATGCAAAAGGCGCTGGCGCTGCAGGCCGCGCTGGGCCCGGTGTTCGACGTCACGCTTGATTGCGAAGACGGCGCCCCCATCGGCGCCGAGGCCGCCCACGCCCAGTTGTGCGCCGACGTTGCGCTCTCAGTCGACAACCGCTTCGGCCGGGTGGGCGCCCGGGTGCACCCGGTGGACCACCCCAGCTTTGCCGACGACATCCAAACCCTGGTGGGCCGTGCCGGTGACCGGCTGGCCTACCTGATGGTGCCCAAGCCGCGCCACTTGGCCGACCTGCAGCAGGCGATTGCCCAGATCGACCAGGTGGCCCAGGCCCATGGCCACGGGCTGGGGCTGCCGGTGCATGCGCTGATCGAGACCCATGGCGCGCTGCGCGACGTGTTTGCGCTGGCCGCCCTGCCCCGTGTGCAAAGCCTGTCCTTCGGGCTGATGGACTTTGTGTCGGCGCATCGCGGCGCGATCCCGCAATCGGCGATGGGCATGCAGGGCCAGTTCAGCCACCCGCTGGTGCTGCGCGCCAAGCTGGAGATCGCAGCCGCCTGCCATGCCGCCGGCAAGGTGCCCTCGCACAGCGTGGTGACCGAGTTCAAGGACGACCAGGCGGTGGCCGACGCCGCCCGCCGCGCCAGCCGCGAGCTGGGCTACACCCGCATGTGGAGCATCCACCCGGCGCAGATCCAGCCGATCATTGATGCCTTTGCGCCCAGCGTGGCCGAGGTGGACGAGGCCATCGCCATCCTGCTGGCCGGCCAGGCGGCGCATTGGGCGCCAATCCGCCATCTCCAGCGCGGGCAAGACCAGTTGCATGACCGCGCCAGCTACCGCTACTTCTGGCAACTGATCCAGCGCGCCCGCCGCACCGGCCAGCCGCTGCCGGTGGAGGCGCAGGCGGCATTGTTTGGGAACGGGGCT
>JANLZT010000651.1:0-3365 GCA_031366465.1 Betaproteobacteria bacterium
CCGACGCGGCTCTGGGCGCGGCGCCGTTGCGCATCCTGGTGGCCGAGGACAACGCCGTCAACCAGCTCTTGATCAAGGCCCTGCTCGACGCCTTTGGCCACGACAGCGACGTGGTGGGCAATGGCCTGGAGGCGCTGCACCAGGTGCAGGCCAGCCACTACGACCTGCTGCTGATGGACATCCAGATGCCCGAGATGGACGGCGTGGCCGCCACCCTGGCGATCCGCGCGCTGGCCGGGGCGGTGGCCCGCATCCCGATCCTGGCGATGACCGCCAATGTGATGGCCGAGCAGGCCCTGGGCTACAGCCAAGCCGGCATGGACGGCGTGATCGCCAAGCCCATCGACCCGGCCGAGCTGGATGCCGCCATCCGGGGCGCCGTGCGCCCCGCCCCGGTCGCTGGGACTGCGCCAGACCCGCCGCCAAACCGACTCTCAAGCACTACCCAGCCGGCCGCCGCCGGCTGACAATCCGGCCGCTCGCAGACCCCAACCCCGCATCCCGCACCCCTCACCCAGGAGCCTGTCATGGTCAAGAAAATCCTCATCGTGCTGCTGGTGCTGGTGGCCGGCGTGCTCGGCCTGGCCAGCACCAAGCCCGACACCTTCAGCGTCACGCGCAACATCAGCATCAAGGCGCCGCCGGACAAGATCTTCCCGCTGGTGGCTGATTTCCACCGCTGGCCCGAGTGGTCGCCCTGGGAGGCGCTTGACCCGGCGATGACGCGCAGCCACACCGGCGCGGCCAGCGGCACCGGCGCGGTCTATGCCTGGGACGGCAACAAAGAGGTGGGCGCCGGGCGCATGGAGGTGCTGTCCGCCTCGGCACCTGACAAGCTGCAGATCAAGCTTGATTTCGTCCGGCCGTTCGAGGGCCACAACAGCACCGACTTCAGCTTTGTGCCGCAAGGCGACAGCACGCTGGTGACCTGGGTGATGACCGGCCCGACGCCGTTTGTGTCCAAGGTGATGCAGGTGTTCGTCAGCATGGACAAGCTGATCGGCACGGATTTCGAGGCCGGCCTGGCCAAGATGAAGACCGCCGCCGAGAAGTAGGCCGGCGGCGGGCGGCGGGCTGCCCAGCCGCCCGCTGCAGCGGGCTTCAAGAAGGGCTCAAGCCACCTTGATCTGGCTGACCTGCAGCACCGGCACGGCGTCGGTGTAGTTGGGCACGTCGCCCATCACCTCGGCGCCATGCTGGGCCATCGCCGCGCCAAAGGCCTCGAGCGAGTTGACCAGCAAGGCGCCCACCGCCACATAGGGCGCGGCCTGGCCGGGGGTGCCGCCGGCCAGCCCGGCCTCGACCGTGAAGCCGGTGCAGGCCGCACCGATCCGGGCCTGCACCATGGGCATGTGGCGGCTGCAGTAGTAGTCCATGTCAAAGCGCACGCCGGGGCTGTTGGGATAGAAGATGTAGACCTTGAACATGGTGCTCCCTGCAAGAAGTGGGTGGGATGGGCGGCTGCGCCGCAAGCCGGCGCAGGCCGGGTTATCGCATGCCCGGCGGGCCGCCACCCTCAGGGATCGCCCCTGGGCCGGGGCGATCCGCAGGCGCCAGTACTCCGACCCACAAATTTCGAAACATGAAAACATGTCTTCGTCCGCCCTGCATCGTTGCAAATCCTCGCCATAGCAAAGGCTATGGCTGTGGTTTGCGCCTAGCCTGGCAAACGAATCCATCGTTTTCATCATGTTCCGAAACTCATGGGTCGGAGTACTAGCCGCGCAGCGCCTCGGCCGGCTGGCCGCCCATCGCCCGGGTGAGCGGGCTGCGCAGTGCGCTCATCATCGGCGGCAGCTCGGCGGCCAGGCGGGTGAGGTCGTCCACCCGCTTGACGCCAAACTTGGCCCGCAACGCCGCCACCTGGGTGCGCACCGTGGACACCGCCACCCCGCGCAGGCGCGCCAGCACCCCCACCCGGGTGCCCGCCAGCAGGCAGCTGAGCACCGCCTTCTCGGCCTCGGTCAGGTCGTAGAGGCCGCCCAGGCGCTGCACCGCCAGGTCGGCGCACAGGCCGCGCCGGCCCAGCAGCAATACCGCGCAGGGCTGGTGCTCGGACGTGCCACGCAGCGGCTGCACGCCCACCATCAGCAGCCGCGTGCCCAGGCGCAGCGGCACCAGTTGGTGGCGTCGCTCCCAGGCCGCACCGTGCACCGCGCGGCGCAGGGCCAGCGCGCTGGGCCCGGCCTGCACATCCACGCGGCCATCAGGCCCCAGGCGCAGGATGCCGCCGTCAGCCATCTCGCGGCGCGCGGCCTCGTTGACCAGCAGGGCCCGGCCTTGCGGGTCGCAGACCACCAGGCCGGTGTCAAGCTCGTCGAGCAGCGAGGCCAGGCAGGCCGCTGGCAGCCAGTGCTTGTCGGGGCCGCTGTCGGCGTTGGCCGCCGCTGCAGCGCCTGCGGGCATCGGCGGCGCAGCGAATGCGGGTGAGGCGGGCCGGCTGCCAGGCCACGCCGGGGTGTCCATTGCAGGGCCCGCCAACCCGACCCGGCTGGCGGGCGTCACCTTACGGACGGACAGTGAAGACTCGGTCATGAAATTCCTCCTTAACGTTGTGCATGCACTGTCTGCCACCTGGCCTCAATAGTCCTTTGCGCGGCGCTAAGGTGGTCTAAAGCCTTGCTAAAGCCGGGCTCGCATGGATGAGGCGGGCTGCGCTATCCTGACCGTTCGCCACCGCAGCCGCGCACGGGATTCGTTAACACGAGGTGTCCATGGGCAGTCAAATTGACGCTGAGCGCTGGGGCCCCGCAGGCGGCCGCCCGCCGGCCGAGGCCTTCCACATCGAGCGGGTGATCGACCCGTTCTCACGCACCGAGGTGGTGGGCATGGTGCGCCATGCCGGCCATGCTTTTGAGGTGGCGCTGCCGGCAATGCCGGGTCGCAAGGCCGACCCCACGCGGCTGGCTGATCGCCACTATCAGGTGATTGCCGCCCAGTACCTCTTGGCGCTGAGCGATGGCCTGGCGGCAATGCAGCCGCCACAACAGTTGCTGCATGCCGACGTGCTCGGGCAACTGATGGCCCCGCAGACCAAGGGCCAAGTCTTCGGCTGGCTTGCCATCGCACGGCCGGCAGCGCCCGCAGGCGGCGATCCGGCGGCGTCTTTCTGGCTGCTGCGCTGCGCCGTTGACGGCAGCGTGGCCGACCGCAGCCTGGTGCTGCTGGCCGGCCGGCGTTGGAAGAACCAGGCCCTGGGTGGCGACATCGGCCTGCGCCTGGCGCTGCACATTGACTGCCCCAGCCCCGGCGCCTGGCGGGCGCGCATCCACGGCCTGGCCTTGTCTTGCCTGGCGCCGGCCCAGGCCCTGGCAAGGGTGCCGACATGGCGCCCGCTTGCGGCCCAGCCCGGCCAGGCGCTGCCG
>JANLZT010000704.1:0-1622 GCA_031366465.1 Betaproteobacteria bacterium
GGCAAAGCGGTACTGCACGGCCAGGCGTGGCATGCGCATCAGGCCATGGCCGCGCGGCGGCAGCACCTGCCAGGTCAGCGTGAAACTGCCGCCACCGATGTCAATGAGGGCCCGGCCCGGCTGCGACAGGTCGATGGCATGCTGCCGCACTGCGCCCGGCAGGCAGCGCAGCCAGTCGGCCGACGTGAAGCCCTGCTCGCGGTCGAAGGATTCGGGATAGCTGCCCTGGAAAGGCGCAGCCATCTCACCCACCTGCAATCGGCGGCCAGATCGCCAGCACGTCGCCTTCGACAAAGGTGCGGGTGAGCCGGTCGGCCGGCGCGACATAGACCCCGTTGACCAGCACCAGGTGCACCAGCTTGATCGGCATGCCGTAGGGCTCGATGATCTGGGCGATGGTGGCCTCAGGCGCCACGTCCAGCTCGATGCGGTTGCCGCGCCGTGCCTCGGGCGGCAGGTAGTCGGTGAGGCTGGCGTAGAGCTTGAATGTGATCTTCATGACCGAGACCGTGCCAGCGGGCTCATCCTCTCAGATGCGCCATCGTCTGCTGGGCCTGGGCATTGGCCAAATAAGCCTCCATCAGCAGCGTGGGGTCGGCCATCAGGCGCTGCTTCCAGTCGGGCGACAGCCGCACCTGGCCCTCCACCAGGCCGCGCATCACGCCCACATGCTCGGTCCAGCCGATGGCATTGCAGCCCACCAGCCGGTCACCCGCAAACTGCAGGCTCAGCAGCTTGCCGGCGGCGCGGTCGGCCAGCTCCACCTGCTCGCCGCCGGGCACGCCGTCCCATTGGCCAAAGCTGGCCGAGATCATGCCCAGCGTATCGAGCACGTTGATTTGCGTGACGCCCTTCAACTCGCAGACCTGCCCCGCCATGTTGAGCGCGGCCACCCGGGCCTGCTCGGCGGCATTGGGCTGGATCGCGCTGACGATGGTTTTGCCGCTGACCTTGTCAAAGGCCTCGGCGCAATCACCGGCCGCATAGATGCCGGCCACATTGGTCTGCAGGTGCTCGTCGGTCAGCACCCCGACCAGGCAGGTGATGCCCGACTGTTCGAGGAAGCCGATATTGGGCTTGACGCCGGTGGCGCTGATCACCAGGTCAGCGTCCAGGCGCTGGCCAGTGGACAGGCGCACGCTCATCGGTGCTGTTGGGGTGGTGGTGGCGACAGGCACCGGCACCGCTGCGGCGGCCGGCGGTGGCGGCGGTGAAGCCAGCCCCACCGCCTGCGCCAGCCGGGCCAGCAGGCCGGGCTCGTGGGCCGGCGGCGCGGCGGCCGGGGCCGCAGCAGGCGCGGCCGAGGGCGCCGACGCAGGCCGATCAATGGCCTCGACGCGGGCGCCGGTGTAGACGGCCACGCCCTTTTTCTCGCACCAGTCCTTGATCATGCCGCCGGCCGTGGGGCCCATCATGCGCGGCACCATGCGGTCGCCCATCTCGACCACGCTGAGCTTGACGCCGCGCATCGCCAATGACTCCATGATGATGCAGCCGATGAAGCCGGCACCCATCTGCAGCACCCGGGCACCCGGCTGGGCCAGTGCCATGATGGCGCGGGCGTCGGCCAGGGTCCAGCAGGGGTGCACGCCGGGGCCGTGGATGCCGGGGATGGGCGGCGA
>JANLZT010000705.1:0-6787 GCA_031366465.1 Betaproteobacteria bacterium
CGTCGACGCGGTGCGGGCCAAGGAGGCCGAGCTCGTGTTCTCGCGCACCGCGACCCGTCCCGAGATGGCCAAGCCAAGCACCAGGCTGACCGAGGCGGTGGCCCGCTACCTGTTCAAGCTGATGGCCTACAAGGACGAGTACGAGGTGGCGCGGCTGCACACCGACAAGGCCTTCACCGGCCAGATCGCCGGCATGTTCGAGGGCGAGATGGGCAAGGACTACCAGGTGGTGCACCACCTGGCGCCGCCACTGATCGCCAAGACCAATGCCCAGGGCGAGCTGGTCAAACAGCGCTTCGGGCCCTGGATCCGCAACGGCTTTGCCGTGCTGGCCCGCTTGAAGGGCCTGCGCGGCGGCGCCTTCGACATCTTCGGGCGTACCGAGGAGCGCCGCATGGAGCGCGCACTGATCACCGACTACCAGGCGACGATCACCGAGCTGCTGACCGGGCTGAACGCCGGCAACCTGGCCGCTGCGGTGGAGATCGCCCGCCTGCCCGAAGACATCCGCGGCTACGGCCATGTCAAGGCCCGCCACCTGGCAACGGTGCGGCCCAAGTGGGACCGGCTGATGGCCCAGTGGCGCGCGGGTGGCGCCAAGGCCGCCGCCTGAGGCGCGGGATCGACCAAGGTGGCGCCGCCACCCCAACGAGGAGACCCCGCATGGCCGACCCCCTGGCAGCCCGCGCCAAGCAGCTGCGCAATATCGAGGCCAAGACCGGCCAGACCTTCGCGCAGCTGTGCGCCCTGATCACCTCCAGCGGCCCGGCCAAGGTGGGCGAGCAGCGCACGATGCTGATGCAGGCCCTGGGCCTGAGCTATGGCGACGCCAACACCCTGGCGCTGATGGCCCAGCAGGCCACCCAGGCAGCGCCGCCCGCCGACACCGACCCGCTGGACGCGATCTATGCCGGCGCCAAGTCGGCGCTGCGGCCGCTGCACGCGCGATTGATGGCTGAGATCGGCAAGCTCGGCGCCTTCGAGATCGCGCCGAAGAAGAGCTATGTCAGCCTGCGCCGCAAGAAGCAGTTTGCGATGCTGGGCCCGGCCACCAAAGACCAGCTGGAACTGGGGCTGAACAGCAAGGCCCTGCCGCCCTCTCCGCGCCTGAGGACCCAGCCGCCGGCCAGCATGTGCCCCTACACCGTGCGCCTGGGGCAAGCCGCCGAGATCGATGCCGAGCTGCTGGCCTGGGTGCGCAGCGCCTTCGACGCCGCTGGCTGAGCGCCGCCCCGCCGCGCGCTGGCCCTGGCCCTGGCCGTGAGGCGCTCAGCCGCCGCTGAACTTCAGCGCCACCGCGCCCACCGCAAAGCGCAGCGCCAGGCTCGGCAGGGTATCGGCCGACGGCTCGATCAGCGGCTCGTCACAGGCCAGCAGGCTGCAAGCCTGCAACTGCACCGTGGCCAGCACGGTCTTCAGCGTGTTGTCGAGCAGCTCGACGCCGATGTCCAGGCGCTCGGCCTGGTCCAGGCGGCCGTCGGCCACCACCTGCTGCACCCAGGCCAGGGCCTTGTCGCGCGAGCGGCCGCCCACGCCCAGCGTCAACTCACCGGCGTCCAGCCTGCCGCCCAACCGGGACGCGGGCCGCCTGGCGTCGGTGGCGGTGTCGATGCGGCGCAACAGCGGCAGACCCACCCGGGTGATGCCGGCGCCATCGAATGCCAGACCGGTGACCCGGAAGTTGCTGGCCAGCATCGCCTTGGCGCGGCCCTTGCTGGCCGTGATGCGGCGGCCGTCGCCCACGCTGTCGTGCAGCGCCTGGGCCCGCCACGACAGGCCCAGCAGCAGCGGCGACCGGGCATCGCTGGCCGACAGCACGGGCAGGCGCAGTTGGGTGATCTCGCCGCCCTCGAAGGCCAGGCTGCGGCGCAAGGCAAAGTTGAAGTCCAGCACCTGGGCCGCGCCACTCTGGGCTGACAGATCGCCACTGGCAAAGCGCTGCACCCAGTCGCGCAAGGGGCCGGGCTGGTCGGGGCTGAACTCGGCCGCCAACTCACCCAGCGTCACCCCGCTGCCGGCGCGGATCACGGTGCCACCGCCGCGCTGGCCGTCGATGCGGTCCAGCCGGTAGCTGGGCGGCTGCAGCGAGCGCAGCGGGCCGGCGTTCTGGCCGCCAAGTTCCAGGATCAGGTTGCCGCCCGGGATGCGTGGGGTCGCGCCTGCGGTGGCGCCTGCGGTGGCGCCTGCGGTTGTGCGGGTGGTTGTGCGGGAGGTCGTACGGGTGGTCTTGCCTGCGGTCGTGCGGGTGGTTGCGGCCAAGCGGCGCTCCAGAAGAGGGATCGGGCGGCCAGCCTAACCAGGGCGGGCGGCGGGCCGCAAGCCCACCCCCCACGTCCCGCAAGCGCTGCTTGAGCCTGCGTCAGGCTGGTTCAGGCCACGTCAGGCCACGTCAGGCCAGCTCAGGCGCCGACACCCCGGCGCGGTAGACCTGGCGCAACTGGCGCAGCAATTTGGCCCGGTCAGGCGGCGGCGCACCGCAGGACGTGCGCGCGCTGATCGCCTTGTCGAGCGCGATGTCCAGGCCGTTGAACTCCACCGAGTAGGAGGTGTGGCGGGCCTGGCCGCGGCGGTCGGGCCAGGTGGCCTCGACCCGCAGCACCGGCGCGCTGATGCCGTCCACCCAGGTGAAGCGGATGCCGGCCGCGCCCGAGGTGTTGCGCTTGCTCAGGCGGCCGACCTTGTTGTTGGCGCCCGGCGCCAGGGTGGGTGGCAGGCCCAACTCCCGCGCATGCTTGCGGGCCGCCAACAAGGCCTGTTCGGGCCCGCCATGCTTGCCCGACGCGAAATAGCGTGATTTGCCGGGGCCGCCGCCGTCGATGCGCAACTGGTGGCCATCGATGACCCCGGCGCGCCGGATGGTGACGATGTGGGAATGGGTGGGGTTCATGGCTTCGAGCAGTGGCTGGGCTGGTCGCTGCCGGCCCCGCTGGGCGGGTGGCGCTGCGTGGGTGGCAGTGGCGATCAGCCGGCGTCGCGCTGGGTCGGTATCTGTTGCACCGTTGGGCCCCGCGACAGGCTCCCTGGGAGAGAACGAGATGGTGCCAGACCGGCCGATTTCAAGGGCGGCAAGGACGACACCGGCGCGGTTCAGGCCGCCTGGGCCAGCACCGGCGCCCAGCCCTGCAAGCCGCTGAGCTGGGCGATCAAGGCCTGCTTGAGCCCCTCGGCCCCGTCATTGGGGCCCTGGCAGGTGCCCGCAGCATGGTGTCCGCCACCACCGTGGGCCAGCATCAGCTCGCCCACCGGCACCGGGCTGCCGCGGTCGAAGATCGACTTGCCCACGGTGTAGACGGTGTTGGCCTTGTCGCGGCCCCACATCACATGCATCGAGAGGTCGCACTGCGGGTACATCGCATAGACCACGAAGCGGTTGCCGGCGTAGATCACCGGCTCGTCGCGCAGGTCCAGCACCACCAGCTTGCCGTGCAGCCGCGCCACCCGCTGGATCTGCTGGCGGAACAGCGCGTGTTGGGCAAAGAACAGGTCCACCCGCTCGGTGACATCGGGCAGGGCCAGGATGTCGGCGATGGGCATGTCGCGGCAGCAGTCGATCAGCATCATCATCAGCTGGTAGTTGCTGATGCGGAACTCGCGGAAGCGCCCCAGCCCGGTGCGCGCATCCATCAAGAACGACAGCAACTCCCAGCCCCGGGGCTGCAGCACATCGTCGCGGCTGAAGCCGGCCGAATCGGCCTTGTCCACCGCGTCCATCATGGCGTCGCTGATGCGCGGGAAGCGGGCCTTGCCGCCGTAGTAGTCAAAGACCACCCGGGCCGCCGATTTGGCATCGGGCTGCAGGATGTAGCCCGGCGTCGGCCGGCCGTGGTTGCGCATCGCCTCGCTGGCGTGGTGGTCAAAGCACAGGCCGCAGCCCGGCACATAGGGCAGGTTGGTCAGGATGTCGCGCTCGGTGACCGCCACCTTGCCGTCCTGCATGTCCTTGGGATGGTGGAAGACGATCTCGCCCAGCAGGCCGATCTCCTTGAGCAAGACGGCGCAGACCAGCCCGTCCATGTCGCTGCGGGTGATCAGGCGGTAGGGGGCGGGCGATGGGGCGATGGTCATGGGCGGGGGTGTCCTGGGCGAGTGGGGTGGCATGGGCCTACGGCACGGCGCAGCGGCTGCGCCACCGTCCATATCGACCGCTGGCGGCGCGGCTTGAGGCCGGCTTGAGGGCCATGCGCCACCGGCGCCCAACCGCCCAAGGGGCTGCGCCGCTTGACCAAGCCGCCGACAGTGGCGGGACGGGGCAGGACGGGGCAGCCCCGCCGGCGATCAGCCCCGGGGCAGCGCCGTGCCCAGCGCCCCCGGCGCGGCCTGGCGCAGCGCGGCCAGCAGCGCTTGCAGGCGCTGCTGCTGGGCCGCCGGCAGGCAGGCCTGGCGCAGCGCGGCGACCAGCGCATCGGCCGGCGCCAGGGCCACCGCCGCCGGGCCGGGCCGGCCTTCGAGGGTCTGCTTCAAGGCCTGCAGCTTGAGCAATCGGCGCGCGGCTTGCTGCTCGGCGCTGGCCGGCATCTCCAGCGCGGCCTCCAACTGCAGCAGCAAGGCATCGAAGGCCGCTGGCGGCAACGGGCCGGCGGCGACGGCTGCGGCGCTGCGCTGGGCCAGCGCGCGGGCCCAGGTGGCGGGCAGCGCCGGGTCGGCCTCGGCTGGCGCGCTGGCGGGCGCGCCACCGGCCTGTTCGCGCTGCAGCGCCTGGGCCAAGCCGGCGGCCAGTGCGTCACAGCCGGCCTGCCATTGCTGGCGCTGCGCGTCGGCCAGGCGCTGCTGCACGGCGCTGCGGGCATCGCGGTAGCGGGCGTCCAGCGCGGCGGCGGCGCCACGCGGCAGATCCAGCGGCTGGCGCCAGGCCTGGTCGGCCTCGACCAGCAGCTTGCGGGCGTCGGCCGGCGCGGCGTCGGCGGGCAGCTCGGCCAGCCGGGTGATCCAGGCCTCGCGCTCGGACTGGCGCTGGGCGGCGTCGGCATCGCGGGCGTTCCACACCGCCTGGCGTTGCGCAAACGCGCTGTCCAGCGCGGCCCGGAAACGGCCCCACAAAGCGGCCTCGACACCGCGCGCCAGCGGCAGCTCACGGGCCTGCTGCTGCCACTCGGCCTGCAGATTGCGCATTTGCTGGGGCAGGTCGTCAACGGGCCGGCGCGCTGCGTCGGCGCCATAGGCCCGGCGCGACGCCTCGGCCGGCGGCGCGGCGGTGGCGTTGGCGGTGGCGTTGGCGGTGGTGGCGGCCTGGCTGGCCAGCGCGTCGGCACGGGCGATCAGGGCTTCGCGCCGGCTGGCGGCTTCGCGCCGGGCCTGCTGCAGCGGCGCCTCCAGGCGGTCCACCGCGCGCTGGTGGCGCTGGCGCAGCGGCTCGCGCGCGCCGGCCGGCACGGTGTGCTCCAGCGGGCCCAACTGACGCCAGGCGGTGTGGAAGCGGTCCAGCGTGCGCAAGCGGTCCTTCCAGGCGCTGTCCTCGGCGGCTGGGGGCTCGGCATGGGCGCCAGGCTGGGGAGGGGCGTCGGCGGCCGGGGCCGCTGGATCGGCGGGCGACGGCGTGGCCGCTTCGTCAGATGGCGACGGGGTGGCCGCATCGTTGGGCAGCGGCGCTGCCGCATCGGCGGCCGGCGTAACCGCCCCGGGCCAGGCCTCCAGCGCGGCCAGCAGGGCCTCGCGCTCGCGCTGGTTTTGCAGGCGTTGGGCTTTTTGGACGGCCTGGCGGTCGGCCACGGGTTGGTAGGCGGCCTTCAGCGCGGCATCGAAGCGCTGCCACAGGGCCTGGCTGGCGGCCGCACCCAGGCGGTCCAGCTCGCGCCAACGGCCGCGCAAGGTGTTGATGGCCTCGGCATGCGCCGACAGGTCCAGCTTGGGCGCATTGGCCAGGGCCGGGTCGTCGGCGGCGGCGGTGGCGCGGGCCAGCACCTCGGCCTCGGCGGCCAGGTCGTCACGGGCGCGGCCACCGCCCCATTGCTGCCAGCTCTTCAAGCGCTGGTGTTCGGCCTGCAGCGCAGCGGCGCGCTGCACCCGGCTGTCGCCCGGCGGCAGCGCCGGGCCGCGGGTCAGGGCCTGCTCAAAGGCCTGCAGCTGCTGTTGCAGCGGGCCCAGGTGGCCGTCGGCCAGCGCGGCTTCGGCCTGCTGCAGGCGCTTGTCCAGCGCCTCCAGCTGGCTGGCTGACCAGGCCGGCGCCGGTGCGGCCGCACGGCGCGGCGGGCGCGCGGCGGGGCCGGCAGGCGCCGGCCTGTGCTGGCGCTGCAGCGACGCGAAACGCTGGTCGAGCACCGCCGCCCAGCCGGCCTGGGCTATGGCTGGCAGATCGGCCCAGGCGGGCGCCGGCGCAGCGGGGCTTGCCGGCGCCTCAGCGCTGGCCTGGGCTGGCGCGGTCTCTTCAGTCTGGGCCTCGGGCTCGGGGTCGGCAGGGGTCTCGTTGGCGGCGGCCGGGGCAGCCGGGGCTGCGCCGTCGTCAACGATGGCAACCGGGGCTGCCGCCACCGGCTCGGGCGCCGCCGGGACGCTGTCTGCGGCCACGGCATCAAGCAGCGCGGCATCGGCCGTGACTTCAGCCGCAAGTTCAGCTTCAGGCTCAGCGGCAAGTTCGGCCACGGCCTCGGCCACGGGGGCGGCGTCTGCCGGCCCGGCAGGCGCTGTCGCGGCCTCGGCGGCCGCTGCGGCGCTTGCCGCAGCCTGGGCCAGCCGATCCATCTGCGCCGCCTGGGCCGCCGTCAACCATTGCAGCCGGGCCTGCAGCGCCTGGGCGTCCTGCAGCGCGGTTTGCAGCGCGCGGGCCAGGGCCGCGTCCAGCGCCGGCTCCGCG
>JANLZT010000712.1:0-1637 GCA_031366465.1 Betaproteobacteria bacterium
AACTCGGCGTCGATGAACGGCGACAAGCATTCCACCCTGCACTACATGATGACGCTGGCGATGCAGCACTCAGGCCTGTGGGTGGGCACCGGCATGATGCCCAGCAACAGCAAGGCGGCCAAGCGCGACGATTTGAACTACCTCGGCGCCTATGCTGGCCTGATGGCGTCCACGCCGTCTGACGCCTCGACCGACGAGATGGTGCCCGGCGATCTGGTCACCGCCCGCGCCTTTGGCGAACGGGTGGCAGCGATCACCGCCAAGCTGGCCGGCTGATCGCAGCGCAGTTTTCTGCCCGGTTTTCAGGGCCTTGCCAGCGCAGTGCCCGGCACTGCGGGCAAAGGCTGGTGAGGTGTGACCATCGGCCGCCGTAGCCCAGCGCGGCACTCAGCGGCCACCGCCACGGACCGGCAGCCGGGGCGGCTGCGGCCGTGGCGGCCTCGGCGCTCAGCGCCTGCGGCGGCGGCTGGCGGCCAGGCCCAGCAGCGCCGCACCTACCAGCGCCACCGAGCCGGGCTCGGGCACGTCGACGGCGGAGTTGACCACCCCGGTCAGGAAGGGCAAGTTAAAGAGCGCGGAACTGCCGTTTTCGACAAACACATCGTTCGGGTTTACGCCCGCCGGCAGAAAGCCCAGGTTGTTGGCGACATCGGACACGAAGGTGCCGACGATGGTGGCGAAGGTGCCGTCGGTCGTCCAGTTGTAGTTGAGGATGTCGCTGATCACCAGGGGGGTTGCGGCCTCAACCAGGTAGAGGATCCGGCTGCCGGTGCCTGAGGCGCCGTTGTCTTGCCATGTGCCTGAAAAGACCAGTGGGGTGAGTTCGGAGAAGACTCCCGTGGACGGATTGTTCAGGCCCTGCTGGAACAGGCTGCCGTTGATGGTCAGGCCGCGCTCGAAATCATTGGCGCTGACGGTGATGGTGTTGTTGGGGTTGGTGTCGTCGAAGATCAGCGCGGCGGCGCTGCTGAGGCTGGGCGCCAGTGCGGTCAGGCTGGCGGTGACGGCAGCGAGCATGAAGAGTTGACGGGGCTTGCGCATGTTGATTGACTCCTTGGTAGCTTGTCGTTGATGGATCTCACCGGGCAACAATGAACTGCCCAGGCAGAGAACGTCAAGCATATCGCGTGCCAGTATGAAAATCGGCAAATCTATCAATCACTTAGGTAACGCCGAGAATAACCCTGATCGCATCGAAGTTAAATTGATCGACAAATTGCCGGGCCTGGGCGTCCTTGGTTCGATTGATACGGTCTATTCATATAACTTGATCGATGGCATGGATCAAACGGGATGTATCAAGTTATTACCGCCGCCGCCTCGCTGTGGGCCAGACCACAGCCCCGCAATATCAGCCCCACCACATGCGCGGTGGCCCGCTCATGGTCGGTGGGGCCCAGCGCATCGCGCCCCAGCACGGCCCGCACCTGCACGTCAAAGTCGGCATAGGTCTGGGTGGCCGCCCAGATGGTGAAAAACAACTGGGTGGCATCCACCGTAGCCATGCGGCCAGCGGCAACCCAGCCCTCAATCACTGCGGCCTTCTCGCGCACGACGGCGCGCAACTCGGTGCGCAGCAGCTCGCCCACCACCGGCGCGCCGTGCAGCAGCTCATTGGCATAGACCCGTGACGCATC
>JANLZT010000768.1:0-2692 GCA_031366465.1 Betaproteobacteria bacterium
GGTGGGTGGCTGGGTGGGTGGGTGAGCGGGTGGCTGGGTGGGTGGTTGGGTGGGTGGGGGCGCCCGGCGGGGCGTTGATCGGGCGCGGCGGCATCGAGCAGGTGTCAGGCAGGGGTCAAGGCAGGGGTCAAGCCATTGCCATGCTCTGGGCCCGGGCGGGGGGCGCCAGATCGACCGGCTGGCCGCCGACAAACACCCGCAGCTCACCGGGCGCAAAAGCCGTCCAGCACTCGCCCCGGGTCAGCGGCTGGGTGGCCACCAGCGCCACCCGGTCACCGGGCGTGGTGAGCGCCGCAAAATCCACTTGCAAGTCTTCATCGGCCAGGTGCGCCGGGCCAAACGGATGGGCCCGCGCCAGCCAGTGCAGCTGGGTGCTGCAATGGGCCCACAGCGCCTGGCCGTTGCTCAGCAGGCAGTTGAAGGTGCCGTGCGCGGCCGGCACCGGCAGCAGCTCGGCCAGGGTGCGGCTCAGCAATGGCCAAGCGCTGTGGGCCCACTGCAGCACGCAATTGCATTGGCTGGCGCGGCGCCACCCGTTCGGCGCAGCCCATCTGGCCGATGACGATCTGAGCGTTGATTTCGGCGCCCTGACCACCCCCGATGACCGGGTGGCGCTGGTGGCCACCCAGCCGCTGACCCGCGGCGAGGCCTGGACCGCGTTTGGCGCCGGTGAGATGCGGGTGTTTGTGGGCGGGCAGGCGGTTTGACAAGGTCCCAGAGGCGTCTGCTGTGGGCGCCGCTGTTGGCACTGCTGTCGGCTGCCGCGCTGGTCGCCGCGCTGGCCCTGGCCGCCCACCATCCGCTGTCGGCAGGGTTGGCGCTGGCGGCGGTGTTGGTGGTGGCGCTCGGCAGCGCGGCCTGCCCGCAGGCCTGGTTGATCGCCCTGCCGGCGCTGCTGCCCTGGCTGGGGTTGGCGCCCTGGTCGGGCTGGATCACGGTCGAAGAGACCGATTTGCTGGTGCTGGCGGTGGTGGCCGGCGCCTATGCGGGTGGGGCCTGGCGGGCCTGGCAGCACAGCCCGGCGCCGGCTGAGCGCCTGGCCTGGGGCCCGCGCGTCGTCGGCGGGCTGTTGTTCGCGTTTTGGGCGGCCAGCGTGGTGCTGGGGCTGCAGCGGGGCATTGCGGATGCCGGTGGCATGGTCTGGGACTGGTACCAGGCCTATCGCGGCCCGATGAATGCCCTGCGCCTGGCCAAGCCGACGCTGGCGGTGGCGTTGCTGCTGCCGCTGTGGTGGCAGGCCCTGGCGCAGGGCGGTGAGCTGGCGGCCCGGCGCTTGACCGTCGGCCTGGTGCTGGCCCACGCCGGCATCGCGTTGGCCTGCCTGTGGGAGAGGGTGGCCTTTCCCGGCTTGCTCAATTTCTCGGCCGACTACCGCAGCACGGGCCCGTTCTGGGAGATGCATGTCGGCGGCGCGCCGCTGGACGGCCTGCTGGCCTTGAGCCTGCCGTTTGTGTTGATGGCCTGCATCCAGGCCCGCTCGCGCCTGGGCTGGCTGCTGGCTGCGGCCACCTTGCTGCTGGGCAGCTATGCCATCCTGACCACCTTCTCCCGCATCCTGCTGCTGGCCGCGCCGCTGGCGGTGGCGGTGACGCTGGGGGTCTGGTGGCGCGGCCAAGGCGCGGCAGCGCCGGGCGCGCCGGTGGGGTCAGCTGGGCCGGCTGGGGTGGCCGCGCCGCGCGCCGCCATCGGCGGGGCGCTGCTGCTGTGGCTGGCGGTCAGCCTGGCGGCCGCTGTGATGTTCCCCAGCTCGGGCTACCGCGGCCTGCTGGCCCTGCTGGGCAATGCGGCGCTGCTGCTGATGGTCGCGCCGCTGGCCCACCGCCTGCAGCCGCGCGAGTGGGCCGCCGCCGTGGCGCTGGCGCTGGCCGGCGGGCCGGTGTTGCTGGCCGCAGCGGTGGCGCTGCCCAAGGGCCCCTACTTGCTGCAGCCCTTGTTGTGGGCCGGCGTGGCGGCGCTGGTCTTGCTGGCGCGCGGCAGCCACACCCGCATCGCGCTGGCGCTGGCCGGCTGGCTGGTGGCGCTGGCCGGTATGGTGCTGCTGGCCCAGCACTGGGGCGGTGGGCCGGCCCTGGCACCGGCCGCCGCAGTGGCCGCTGCGGCGGTGTTGACGCTGATCGTGACCGCAGTGCGCCGGCCGCCGCCCTGGCCGGCGCAACTGCGTTGGCAGGGCGGGGTCTGGCTGGCGATGGCGGTGTCGGCGGCGGTCACCTGCATCTTTGTGGGCGGCGCCTACATGGCCGGGCGGCTGGACGCCACGGCCGCCGACCGGGTGGACCGGTTTCAACACTTCCGCGATGGCCTGGCGGCGCTACCCGATGGCCGCGCCTGGTGGCTGGGCCAGGGCCTGGGCCGCTTTGCCGACAGCTATGCGCTGGCCGCCGGGCCCGGCCACCGGCCCGGCGACCTGCGCTGGGCCTGGGTCGACGGCCAGCGCGTGATGCGCATGGCCCCGGGCACCCACTTGATGGGCTTTGGCGAGCTGCTGCGCCTGTCCCAGCGCATCGCCCGGCCGCAGCAGGCACTGACCCTGCGGGCCACGCTGCGCAGCCCTGAGGCGGCGCTGTTGCATGCCGAGGTCTGCATCAAGCACCTGCTCTACAGCGCCGGCTGCCAAGGGCTGGAGCTGCGGGTGACCGCCGGCAACGCCGATTGGCAGACTGTGAGCGGCGTGTTGCTGGGCGAGCCCCTGCCG
>JANLZT010000782.1:0-2953 GCA_031366465.1 Betaproteobacteria bacterium
CGGGTCAGTCTTGGCCAGCGTGGATTGGTTGCGATCAAACATAGGGGCGATCCTGTCGAGGGTTTGGGCCCGCCACCGACACCTGAGGGCGCGCAGTGGCGTGACCACCGGCCAGTGTCTGACATCGGGCTGCCCAGGCGAACGGCTGATATGGCGGCCGCGCTGTTTGCGGCCCATCCCAGCTATGCGCTCCACGGTGGTGATCCACCTCGGGCTGTGCCCTATCGCCAGTCGCGCAAGTGGCCCAATTGTATCCGGGCGGCGGCTGGGCCTGGGCCGCTGGGTCAGTTGAGCAGGGCCACCCGATCAATAGCCACTGGCGCGCTCGACCCGGCGGCGGGCAGCACCGCAGCGTCTGCGGCGGCAGGTGCAGGCACCCGGGGCGCCGTCACGGCCACCTGGCGGCCTTGAAGCAGTTGCAGCAGATGGCCGCGCTCGAGCAGCACCCGGCCCACATAGCCACCGTCCTCTGGCAAATTGGCGGCGCCCACATAAGCGCGCAGACCGCCTTCCAGGCCGCCCGCCCGGCCAATGCATTCTTTGAGCACCTGGACGCCAACCCGCAGATTGGCCACCGGGTCAAAGGCCGCGCGCACACCGCCGAAGGCCTCGTACTTGTCGTCATGGATGCGGGTCATGACCTGCATCAGGCCCTGTGCACCGACCGGGCTCTGCGCAAAGGGGTTGAAGCTGGATTCAACCGCCATCACGGCCAGGATCACGGTCGGGTCGAGGCCCAGGCGGTGCCCCACCGACCAGGCTTCGAGCACCAGCCGGCTGACCGGCTCGGGCGCTACCCGATATCGTTTGGACAACCATTGCGCCACCGCCGCCTGCTGGCGTGGCAGTGATTTGGGGTCAGCGGCCGTGGCGCGCGCGACCGCGTCGGGTTCGGCCTCCACGGTGGGTTCGGCAGGTGGCTCGCGGGCCTCTTGGCGGGCTTGCAACCAATCCAGGGCGTGCTGCTCGGCCAGCAGGCGGACTTCCTCTCGGCCGCCGGCAAACAGGGCCACGGCCACCACCAACAGCCCGAGCAGGGCCAGTGAGTTGTGGCTGATTTCCAGCAAGCCAGCCCCCACGTCGCGCGTGAAGACCCGCACCGACAGGGTCAACGCTTTGGCGGCAGCGCGCAACTGGGCAATCGCTGTCATGAAAAACCTTTCATGGGCCCGTGGGCAAGACGCACCGGCTGGGCCGGAACCTCGGGGCTGATAATGAGCGGCCGCACGCTACAGCCGCTGGCAAGCGGGTTCACAAAGCTGCGGGGTCTGCGTTGCGCGCCAGCCAGTTGGACGGCCGTTACGCGGGTTTACCCTTAAATTCTCAGGGATTCTGGATTCTAGGGAGGCTTCAAATAACCAGTCAAGCATTAAAGATTGGTTTTTCAGCTTAGAAAGTCATGAAATACCGAGACTTGCGGGATTTTGCCGCTCAACTTGAGCGCAAGGGTGAGTTGCAGCGGGTCTCGCAGCCGGTGTCACCGGTGCTGGAGATGACCGCATTGGCCGACCGGGTGCTGCGGGCCGGCGGCCCGGCGATCTGGTTCGAGTCGGTAGCTGGCCACACCACCCCGGTGCTGGCCAACCTCTTTGGCACGCCGAATCGGGTGGCCTTGGGCATGGGCGCCAGCGATGTCAGCCAACTGAGGGATATCGGCCATTTGCTGGCCCGGCTGAAAGAGCCCGAACCGCCTCAAGGCTTGAAGGATGCGGGGCGCCTGGTGCAGATGGCCAAGGCCTTGTGGGACATGAAGCCGGTTCGCAGGCGCGATGGGCCGTGCCGCGAGGTGGTGTTGGAGGGCGACGAGGTCGATCTGGCGCGTTGGCCGATCCAGACCTGCTGGCCGGGTGACGTGGCGCCGCTGATCACCTGGGGTCTGGTGGTCACGCGCGGCCCGCAATCGGTCGAGCGGCCGCGCCTGCGCCAGAACATCGGCATCTACCGCCAGCAGGTGATTGGGCCGCGCGAGGTGATCATGCGCTGGCTGGCGCATCGCGGCGGCGCGCTGGATTTCCGCGATTTTTCCAACGCCAACCCCGGCCAGGCCTTCCCGATCGCGGTGGCCTTGGGGGCCGATCCTGCAACGATGCTGGGCGCCGTGACACCGGTGCCCGACAGCTTGTCCGAATACCAGTTTGCCGGCTTGCTGCGGGGCCATGCCACCGAACTGGTCGATTGCAGCGTCGGCGAAGGCGGCCGGCAGTTGCAGGTGCCGGCGCATGCCGAGATCGTGCTGGAAGGCCACATCCCGCCGGCGCCGGCCGGTTTTGAGGGCTTCAGTGCGCACGGCGTGAAGACCCGTGAGATCGGCGGCTACCTGCATGCGCTGGAGGGCCCTTTTGGCGACCACACCGGCTATTACAACGAGGTTGACTGGTTCCCGGTTTTCAGGATTGATCGCCTCACCCACCGGCGCGACCCGGTCTACCACTCCACCTACACCGGCAAGCCGCCCGACGAACCCGCCGTGCTGGGAGTGGCGCTGAACGAGGTCTTCGTGCCGATCCTGCAGAAACAGTTTCCGGAGATCGTGGATTTCTACCTGCCCCCCGAGGGCTGCAGTTACCGCCTGGCGGTGATCTCGATCCGCAAGAGCTACCCCGGCCATGCCAAGCGCTTGATGTTCGGCGTCTGGAGCTTTCTGCGGCAATTCATGTACACCAAGTTCATCATCGTCACCGATGACGATGTGAACATCCGAGACTGGCCGGACGTGGTCTGGGCGATCACCACGCGCATGGATCCGGTTCGCGACACCACGCTGGTGGCGCAAACGCCCATCGACTACCTCGACTTTGCGTCCCCGGTGAGCGGGCTGGGCGGCAAGATGGGCCTGGATGCCACGCACAAATGGCCGGGTGAAACCACACGCGAATGGGGTCGCGCCATCACGATGCCCGATGCGGTGACCAAGCGCGTTGCAGGCCTGTTTGACATCGTCATGCGTCGCTGA
>JANLZT010000794.1:0-2536 GCA_031366465.1 Betaproteobacteria bacterium
ACCGGCAACAAGGTCTTCCTGGAGCTGTGGGTCAAGGTGCGTTCGGGCTGGGCCGACAGCGAGGAGCATTTGCGCTCCTACGGCTACGAGTAAACCTTGGCGATCAGCCGTGTTGGCCCGCAGCCAGCGTTTGTGCTGCACCAGTGGGACTGGAGCGAAACCAGCCTGATCCTCGACCTGTTCACCCGCGACCGGGGCCGGGTGGCGGCGGTGGCCAAGGGCGCCAAACGGCCGTATTCGCAGCTACGGCCGGTGTTGATGCCCTTCCAGCGGCTGCTGGTGTCCACCGCCAAACCCAAGGCCGAAGACGGCGCTGACATCCTCAGCCTGCGCACCGCCGAGTACGCGGGTGCTGGCGCGGCACTGCCGCCCGCGCGGCTGTTTGCCGGTTTTTATCTCAACGAGTTGCTGCTCAAACTGCTGGCCCGGGGTGACCCGCATGAGCGCCTGTTCGATGCCTACGCCGACACCCTGCAGGCGCTGGCCCTGGGCGATGATGAGCCCGCCCTGCGCGCCTTCGAGCTGGTGCTGCTGCGCGAGACCGGGGTGCTGCCCGAGCTGGGCCTGACCACCAGCACCCAGGCCCGGGTGCAGCCCGGCCGCAGCTACCAGTTGCGGGCCGAGGCCGGCCTGACGCCCGACACGGACACCGCCACCGCCACCGGCGTGGACGGTGCCGTCTGGCTGGCCTTGCAACTTGCGCTCGATCAGCAAGACCTGGTCGCGCTGCGCGCCGCCACTGCCGGCAGCCTGGTGGGGCTCAAACCCCAGTTGCGGGCCTTGCTTGCCTATCATCTGGGCTCGTCGGAGCTGCGCACCCGGCAGTTGATGCGGGATGTGCGCCGATTGCTGGATCCCCCCACGCCGCCCACCTCCGCTGACCCAGGCCCGCCATGAACCCGCTTGTCGCCCCCGAAGCCCACGACCGCGGCCACCGCACCGCCCTGTCGGTCAACGTCAACAAGATTGCGCTGCTGCGCAATACCCGGCATCTGGGCATTCCGGACCTCGTCAAACTCTCGGCGCTGGCACTGCAGGCCGGCGCCCAGGGCCTGACCGTGCACCCGCGGCCCGATGCCCGCCACATCCGCGAGCAAGACGTGTTCGACCTGGCGCTGCTGATGCAGCAATGGCCGCAGGCTGAGTACAACCTCGAAGGCAACCCCTTCCACAACCTGATGCCACTGCTGCGCGCGCTGATCGCCCACGGCCACCGGCCGCAGCAAGTGACCTTTGTGCCCGACAGCCAGGATCAGTTCACCAGCGACCACGGCTGGTGCTTCCCCGAGGACCTGGCGCGGCTGCAACCGCTGGTGGCGCAGGCCCACGCGCTTGGCCTGCGGGTCAGCCTGTTCATGGACCCGCTGGCCAGCCAGATGGCCGGCGCCAGCGCCAGCGGGGCTGATCGGGTGGAGCTGTACACCGAGGCCTATGCCAGCGCCTGGGGCACGCCGCAGCAAGCCGAGGTGCTGGCCGGCTACACCGCTGCGGCGCAAGCGGCGCTGGCGCTGGGTCTGCAGATCAATGCCGGCCATGACCTGAACCGTCACAACCTCACTGACTTTCTGAGGGCCGTGCCCGGGGTGCTGGAGGTCTCGATCGGCCATGCGCTGATCGCCGATGCGCTGGAGCTCGGCCTGGCGGAGGCCGTGCGCGACTACCAGCGCTGCATCCAGAACGCATTCAGGGCCCCCAAGACGCCTGCGGCGTCGCCCCCCCGAGGGGGAGTGCCCGCCTTGGGGCGGCCCGGCGGCGGGCTCGCACCGCAACCCAGATGATCCACGGCATCGGCACCGACATCTGCGACATCCGCCGCCTGCGCGCCACGCTGGCGCGACGCGGGGACCGCTTTGCCGACAAGGTGCTGGGCCCGGCCGAGCTGGCGGTGTTCCAGGCCCGGCGGGCCCGTGCCGAAGCGCGGGGTGTGGCCTACCTGGCCACCCGCTTCTCGGCCAAGGAGGCGTTTTCCAAGGCCATCGGGCTGGGCATGCGCATGCCCATGACCTGGCGCGCCTGTGAGATCCTCAACCGGCCCAGCGGTGCGCCCTACATCCAGTTGAACGGCGCGCTGGCGCTGTGGTTTGCAGCGCGCCACCTGCGCGCCCATGTCACCGTCACCGATGAAACCGACTACGCGGCCACCTTTGTGGTGGTCGAACTAGAGCCCGAGGAGACCCCGCACCATGACCCAAAAGCCTGAGCGCAGCGCGCCAAAGCCCGCCGCAAAAACCGCCGCAAAAGCCGCCGTCAAGCCCACCGCCAAAGCGGCCACCAAGCTGGCGGCAGCGCCCGCCACCGATCCCGGCCATGCCCCGGTGGTGCTCGACATTGCCGGCCTGCGCCTGGACGCTGCCGACCGCCGCCGCCTGCAAAACCCGCTGACCGGCGGGCTGATCCTGTTTGCCCGCAACTGGCTGGACCGGGCCCAGCTCACCGCGCTGACCGCCGAGATCAAGGCCATCCGGCCCGATCTGCTGATCAGCGTTGACCACGAAGGGGGCCGGGTGCAGCGCTTTCGCAGCGACGGTTTCACCCA
>JANLZT010000799.1:0-1619 GCA_031366465.1 Betaproteobacteria bacterium
CTGCTGGAGGCGCGCGCGGCCATCGGCGGCACCTGGGATCTGTTCCGCTACCCCGGTGTGCGATCAGATTCAGACATGTACACGCTGGGCTACCAGTTCAAGCCCTGGCGCGCCGCCAAGGCCATCGCCGATGGCCCGGCCATCCTCGACTACATCCGCGAGACAGCGGTGGAGCACGGCATCGGTGCCCATGTCCGCACCCAGCACCGTGTGATCAGCGCCGACTGGTCGGCTGCCGAGGCCCGCTGGCAGGTGGAGATCGAGCGCGGCCCGCAGCGCCAGCGCCTGCAGATGAAGCCGCGCTTCCTGCTGTTTTGCAGCGGCTACTTCAACTATGCGCAGGGCTGGCAGCCTGAGTTCCCGGGCCAGGCCGACTTTGCCGGCCGCCTGGTGCACCCGCAGTTCTGGCCTGCGGGGCTGGACTGCGCCGGCAAGCAGGTGGTGGTGATCGGCAGCGGCGCCACCGCCGTGACCCTGGTGCCCGAGCTGGCCCGCAGCGCCGCCCAGGTGACGATGCTGCAGCGCTCGCCCACCTATGTGGTGGCGCGCCCGGCCATTGACCCGGTGGCCGAGGTGCTCAAGCGCTGGCTGCCGGCGGGCCTGGCCTACCGCCTGGTGCGGGCCAAGAACGTGGCGGTGGGGATGTATTTTTTTCGCCTGGCGCGCAAATACCCGGTGCAGGCCAAGGCCCGGCTGGTGGGCCTGGTGCAGCAGGCGCTGGGCCCGCAGGCCGATGTCGAGACGCACTTCACGCCGCGCTACAAGCCCTGGGACCAGCGCATCTGCCTGCTGCCCGACGGTGATTTGTTCGAGACCTTGCGCGCGGGCCGGGCGACGGTGGTCACCGACCAGGTCGAGCGCTTCACCGCCCAGGGCATCCAGCTGCAATCGGGGCCGGTCTTGCCGGCCGATGTGATCATCAGCGCCACCGGGCTGCAGCTCAACGTGCTTGGGGATGTCAAGCTCAGCCTGGGCGGCGCGCCAGTGGACCCGTCCAAGCTGCTGGTCTACAAGGGCATGATGTTTGGCGGCCTGCCCAACCTGGCCAACACCTTCGGCTACACCAATGCCAGTTGGACGCTCAAGGCCGACCTGACCGCGCGCTACTTTTGCCGGCTGTTGAATCACCTGGACAAGACCGGCCAGACCGTCTTCACCCCCACCCTGGACGCCAGCGTGGCGCCCGCGCCGTTCCTGGATTTCACCTCGGGCTATGTGCAGCGCGCCGCCGCGATGCTGCCCAAGCAGGGTGAGCGCAAGCCCTGGCGGCTGTACCAGAACTACCTGCTGGACCTGCTGTCGCTGCGCTTTGGCCGGCGGGCCGATGGGGTGATGGGGTTTGGGCGGGGCGGGCTCAAGTGACGCCGGCCAAGCCCGCGCGCGGCAGCCTGAAATGCCACCAAGGCAGCGCCTGCACCAGCGACAGCACCTGGCCGCTTTGCGCCGGGCTGTAGCCGGGCAGGCCCTGCAGCGCCTGCGGCCAGGCCGGGCTGTCCAGCGTCTGGCGCAGCTTGGCCACCGCCGGGTGGGCGAGCGCATCCTTCAGGCAGACCAGGTAGTAGTCCTCGGTCACCAGCGGCACAAAGTCCAGCCCGAACTGCCGCGCTGCGGCCTCGATG
>JANLZT010000800.1:0-2029 GCA_031366465.1 Betaproteobacteria bacterium
ATCAGCGTGGGCATCCAGATCGGCGCCGCCCAGCGCCCGCCGCCGCCCCGGGTGGTGATCCCGGTGGTGGTGGTGGCGCCGCCGCGCGGCTGGCCTGAGCACCGGCCACCGCAGGCCGGCCCGCTGCTGCCACCGCGCGCCGAAGACCGGCCGGATGGCCGGCGCTTTGAGGGCCGCGATGAGCGCCGCGATGAGCGGCGTGATGAACGCCACGATGAACGCCGCGATGAGCGCCGGGATGAAGGCCGCAACCCGCGTCGCGATGACCGCCGCGACGAGCGCCGCGACGAGCGCCGCGACGAGCGTCCCGACCGCCAGCACGGCGCCGAGCGCGGCGACCGTCGCGGCCCGGCGCCGGTGGTGCAGGCTCCCGCAGCCGTGCCGGCGCCAGCGGTGCCGGTGGCGCCGGCACCCTTGCCAGCCGGCCCCCGCATCGAAACGCCGCGGCTTGAAGCCCCGCGCCCCGCGCCCGCGCCACGGCCCGAGCCGGCAGCGCGCCCTGATCGTCCCGAGCCGGCTGCCCGCCCCGACCGCCCCGACCGCCCCGAACGGGTGAGTCGCGTCGAGAGGCCCTCAGCAGCGCCGGACCGGACCGAGCGTGCCGACGCCGCTGTGCGCCAGCACCGCACCGACCCGCAATCCTGGCGCTGAGCCAGGTCGCGCCCGGCCCGGCCTCGGGCGCTCAGCGCAACCAGGGCTTCATCACGGCCCAGACATTGGCCAGCATCTGCGGATGGGCGGCGGCGGTGGGGTGGATGCGGTCGGGCTGGAACAGGCTGTCGGCCTGCGGCCCGTCGGCCACACCTGCCAGCAAAAACGGCACCAGGGCCGTGCCCTCGTTGGCCGCCACCTTGGCAAACATGGCTGTGAACTCCTGGCCGTAGTGGGCACCGTAGTTGGGTGGCAACTGCATGCCCACCAGCATCACCCGGGCCCCGGCGGATTTGGCCGCCCGGGCCATCACCACCAGGTTGTCGCGGGTCATCGGCGTGGCCAGGCCGCGCAGCGCATCGTTGCCGCCCAGCTCGATCACCACATGGCTGGGCCGGTGCAGCCTGAGCAAGGCCGGCAGGCGCGAGCGGCCGCCGGACGTGGTGTCGCCGCTGATGCTGGCGTTGACCACCTTGACCGCCAGCTTGTCCTGCGCCAATTGCTGGGCCAGCAGCGCCACCCAGCCGCTGCCGCGCGCCAGGCCGTATTCGGCCGACAGGCTGTCGCCCAGCACCAGGAGGGTCTTGGCCGGCGGCTGGGCCGAGCTGGTAGTGGGTGAGGTAGCGGGTGCGGCAGCGGGTGCTGCCAAGCCCCCCGCGCTGGCCAGCGCCGACAGCGCGCCCAGGCTACAGTGCAGCAGCACCCTTCGACGCGACGCCCGTCGCGCCAACTTCCATCCCATGAGCGATCCCATCATTGCGGTTGAGCATGTCAGCCGCGCGGTCACCGATTCCACCGGCACGCTGACGATTCTCCACGACATCGACTTCGCGCTGCAGCCGCGCCAGTCCACGGCCATCGTCGGCGCCTCGGGGTCGGGCAAAAGCACCTTGCTGGCGATCATCGCCGGGCTGGACCATCCCAACAGCGGCACGGTGCGGCTGGACGGCATTGATCTGTTTGCGTTGAGCGAGGACGAGCGCGCCGGCCTGCGCGCGCGCAAGCTGGGTTTCGTGTTCCAGAGCTTCCAGTTGCTGGCCCACCTGAGCGCACTGGAGAACGTGATGCTGCCGCTGGAGCTGATGGGCCGGCCCGATGCGCGCCAGCGCGCCGCTGACATGCTGCAGCGGGTGGGCCTGGGCGAGCGGCTCAAGCACTATCCGCGCACCTTGTCGGGCGGTGAGCAGCAACGGGTGGCGCTGGCCCGGGCCTTTGTGGTCGAGCCTGCGGTGCTGCTGGCCGACGAGCCCACCGGCAGCCTGGACCATGCCACCGGCGAGCGGGTGATGGCGCTGATGTTCGAGATGAACCGCGAGTCGGGCACCACCCTGGTCTTGGTGACCCACGACGCCAGCATCGCCGAGCGCTGCGACCGCCA
>JANLZT010000825.1:0-1701 GCA_031366465.1 Betaproteobacteria bacterium
GCAAACGGCCGGCCCTTGACATAGGCGATGGTGGTCTCGTCCACCCCCACCAGGCCGGCGCGGGCACCGGCCTCGATGGCCATGTTGCAGACCGTCATGCGGCCTTCCATGCTCAGCGCGCGGATCGCCGAGCCACCAAACTCGATGGTGTAGCCGGTGCCGCCCGCCGTGCCGATCTTGCCGATGATGGCCAGCACGATGTCCTTGGCAGTCAGGCCGCGGGCCAAGGTGCCGTCCACCCTGACCAGCAGGTTTTTGGCCTTCTTGGTCAGCAGGGTCTGGGTGGCCATCACATGCTCGACCTCGCTGGTGCCGATGCCATGCGCCAGCGCGCCAAACGCGCCGTGGGTGCTGGTGTGGCTGTCGCCGCAGACAACCGTCATGCCCGGCAGCGTGGCGCCCTGCTCGGGCCCGATCACATGCACGATGCCCTGGCGCTTGTCCAAAAAGGGGAAGTAGGCCGCCGCACCGAAGGCCGCGATATTGCTGTCGAGCGTGGTGATCTGCAGCTTGCTGATCGGGTCGGCAATGCCGTCGTAGCCCTGGGCCCAGCCGGTGGTGGGGGTGTTGTGGTCGGCGGTGGCGACGATGGAGCTGACGCGCCAGACCTTGCGGCCGGCCAGGCGCAGGCCCTCGAAGGCCTGCGGGCTGGTCACCTCGTGCACCAGGTGGCGGTCGATGTAGAGGGTGGTGGTGCCGTCCTCCTCGGTGTGGACGACATGGTCGTCCCAGAGCTTGTCGTACAGGGTGCGTGCGGTCATGGGTGGGCCTTCAAACGAGGGCCGGATTGTCGCGCTGATTTGGTGGGCGATCTGGGCAGCGGCGGCGGCGAATAATCGCCAGGGATGCATCGGGGCTTGCATGCCGATTTTCCCGCGCCACCCAGCCCAAGCGACAGCCGCCTGCTTGGCAAGAAAAACCACGCATCGAGACGCGTTGACAAAAATGCCAGCCGCCCACCGCCAGGCCCCGCCGCCAGACCGCGAGGCCGAGATACGCCGCGAACAGTTCGCGATCCTCGCCGCCAACATGTCCCGAGGTGTGCCGGTTTCGCTGCTGGGTGTTGCCATCTTCGGCGCCGGGTTGCGCCTCAAAGGCTCGACCAACGGGTTCATTTGGTGGGCAGCCTGCCCCGTCGTGCTGGTGGCCTTGTACTTCGTCCTAGTGTTGCCGCTGTACCGGCGTTGGGCCCTCATGGGCCGGTATGACCGGGTCGCGGCGCTCTTCACCTGTTTCAACGGGCTGTTTGGTGCCTGCTGGGGCCTGTCAGGCCAGCTCTTTTTCGAAGCCGAGCCGGTACGGCTGATGGTGCTCACGGGGGTGGTGCTGGCCAACACCACGGCAGTCTCAGTCACGATTACGGCGCACCAGCCTTCCACCAACGCCTTTGCAGTCACGTTGGCCTTGCCCTTCCTGATTTGCGCCGTGTCATCGGCTGAGCCGATTGCGCTGCTTTCAGCGGCGGTAGCGCTGATGGTGGTCGTGATCGTGTTGCTCTACACCCGAGCCAGCCATGTGGCGCTGCTGGCCTTGATAGGCATGCGCTTCGACAACGAGCGGCTGCTGCGCGCGACCCGCGAATCGCTGGAGCAGCAGACCGCCACCGCCGAGGTGCTGCAGGTGATCAACGCCTCGCCGGGTGACCTGACGCCGGTGTTCGAAGCCATCGTCAAGAGCGCCACCCGGCTGTGCCAGGCCGAC
>JANLZT010000001.1:0-3910 GCA_031366465.1 Betaproteobacteria bacterium
GAACACCATCCGCCGCTACGCCGCCGAGGACGCCCACATCATCTACGGCGCGGCCTATGACGAGACCCTGGGCGACCAACTGCGTGTCACGGTGATCGCCACCGGCCTGTCGCGCGCCCGGCCGCAAGCCGCGCCGCTGACGGTGGTGCAGCCCACTGTCACGCAAGGCCTGCGAACCGGCACCGACAACCTGCCCATCCTCAACCATGTGCTGGGCAATGGGCATCCGGCGGTGGGGGGCCATCATGGCCACCAGGGCCATCAGGGCCACCACAGCCAGCACGACTACGGCGCGCTCAGCACCCCCAGCGTGTGGCGCAGCGCCCGCACCCAGGCCGCGGCAAAGGTGGAGGCCTTGTCATCGAACGGCATGGACGAGATCGAGATCCCGGCGTTTTTGCGCAAGCAGGCGGATTGAGGGCGTTGCCGGTTGGTCGGGTTCGGCGCGGTAGAGTGGGCTGCATACCTCATCGGAGATCCTGCCCATGCCCAACTCCTACCGTGATCGCATCACGCTTGAACCCGGCAAGCGCGGCGGTAAACCGTGCATCCGTGGCTTGCGCATCACGGTGCAGGATGTGCTGCAGTGGCTGGCCAGCGGCCAGTCGGTGCAAGACATCCTGGCCGACTACCCACAGCTCGAACCGGAAGACATCCAGGCCACGCTGGCCTATGCCGCTGATCGCGAGCGCTATACCGCCTGGGTGCGCGCGGCGTGAAGCTGCTGCTCACGGCCCGCCGCCCATCGTGGTCAGGCTGGTGCTGGGCAACAGCAGCAATGCGCAGGTCTTGACGGACTTGCTGAACGGCCAGCCATCGATCCTTGCCGCTGCAGCGCTTCCCGATACCGCCGTTGTCGAATTGGCGTGAAGGCCAGCGGTGCTGGCGCACTGTGGGCGTTGGCGCAACACGCCCTCAGACCACTACCCCGACTTCATCGTCAAGACCCAGGCCGGCCGCATCATCGCGCTGGAAACCAAAGGCGACGACCGCGACAACATGGATTCTGAGTTGAAGTTGAAACTGGGCAAGCTGTGGGCGGCCAAGGCCGGCCCTGACTACCGCTACATGATGGTGTTCGACAACAACCCCGTCGGTGGCGCTGATCGGCTGGCCGATGCGCTGGCAAAGATCCGACAACTGTGATGCCGGCCGGCCCTCTTGTGGCTGGGTGGCCGGGTGGCTGGGGGGATCCAGGCTCTTGGAGGTGCAAGCTGGGGAATCAGTCAAAATCGCCCCGATGCTCCAGCAACGAACCATCAAGTCACTCACCCGTGCCGTCGGCGTGGGCATGCACAGTGGCCAGAAGGTGGAGTTGACGCTCAAGCCGGCCGCGCCCGACACCGGCATCGTCTTCCGCCGCATCGATCTGGCCACGCCGGTGGAGATACCGGTGCGATTCGACTCGGTCAGCGACACCCGCATGGCGTCCACCATCTCGGTGGGTGGTGACCCCGGCGCGCCCCGGGTGCAGACCATCGAGCACTTCATGTCGGCCTGCTGCGGCCTGGGGCTGGACAACCTGGTGGTCGATATCACCGCCGACGAGCTGCCCATCCTTGATGGCTCGGCCGCCAGTTTTGTTTTCCTGCTGCAGAGCGCTGGCATCGTGCTGCAGGACGCGCCCAAGCGCTTTGTGCGCATCAAGCAGGTGGTGGAGGTGCGGCAAGGCGAGGGCAAGCGCCTGATGTGGGCCCGGCTGGCGCCCTTCCACGGATTCAAGCTCAGCTTCGAGATTGATTTCGACCACCCGGCGGTGGATGCCACCGGCCAGCAGGTGAGCTTCGACATGGGCTCGGGCCGCTACAAGCGCGACATCGCGCGCGCCCGCACCTTCGGCTTCACCAAGGACGTCGAGGCCATGCGCTCACGTGGCCTCACCCTGGGCGGCAGCATGGACAACGCCATCGTGGTGGACGACTCAAGGGTGCTCAATGCCGGCGGCCTGCGCTACGACGATGAGTTTGCCAAGCACAAGATCCTGGACGCCATCGGCGACCTCTACAACATCGGCCATCCGATGCTGGCCCACTACACCGCCTACAAGAGCGGGCATGCGCTCAACAACCTGCTGCTGCGTGAGCTGCAGTTGCGCCCCGAGGCCTGGGACATCGTCAGCTTCGACGATGCTGCACTGGCACCGGCCGGCTTTGCTGACCTGGCGCCGGCCTGGTGATGTGGGCCGCCAAGACGCCTGCCCACCACGCACGCCCAGCGCGCCCATGCTGATTTTCCGCCTGGTCTTTGGCCTGCTGCTGCTGGCCAGCGTGCTGTGCTTTGCGATGGGCGTGGGCACCGGCGATGCGGTCTGGCGGCGGCGCGGCGTGGTGATCCTGAAATGGGCGTTGATCGCGGCGGCGGGTTTCTTTGGCGTGTTGATCCTTGAGCGCCTGGTGCTGTTGCTGTGACGGGGGCTCGATGAAGGCGCTGTTCTGGGTATCGGGTGTGCTGCTGGCGCTGCTGGCTGTGCCCTCGGCCTTCTTCTTTGCCCTGCATGTGTCCACCGGCGAGCCGGTGCCGCTGGCGCGCGCCAAGGCGCTTTACCGCTGGGCAGCAGTGGTGGTGCTGGGCACCTTCAACCTCGTGATCTTCACCCGGGTGTTCCAGGGGCTCTACGCGATCTTCAGGGGCTGAGCTGGCTGCGGTTTGCCGGCTTGCCAGCCGGGCGGCCCTCAATAGCTGCGGCCGGCCTTGAACTGCGCATGGCTGCGCCGGTTGCCGGCGCCGGCCAGGGCCTCGAAGCTGCGCGCCGCGTGGGCATGGGTGATGGCCAGGCCCAGCGCGTCGGCGGCGTCCTTGCCGGGCAGGCCGGGCAGCTTGAGCAGGCGCTTGACCATCTCCTGGATCTGGCTCTTGGTGGCCAGGCCATGGCCCACCACCGCTTTTTTCATCTGCAGCGCGGTGTACTCGGCCACCGGCATGTCGTCGCTGACCAGCGCGGCCAGCGCCGCACCGCGGGCCTGGCCCAGCAGCAGGGTGCTCTGCGGGTTGACGTTGACAAACACGATCTCCACCGACGCGGCGGCCGGCTGGTAGCGGCGCTTGACCTCGGCCACGCCGTCGTAGATCAGCTTGATGCGGCCGGGCAGGTTGCCGCGTGCCAGCTCCAGCGTGCTGATGGTGCCGCTGGCCACGTAGGCCAGGCGCGCGCCGTCGATCTCGATCACGCCAAAGCCGGTGCGCTGCAGGCCGGGGTCTATGCCGAGGATGCGCATGCAGGGGGCGGGCCGGATCAAGGCTGTCATGGGGACGATGGTAATGGCTAAAATGGCCAATCCACCCTTTGCCGGAGAGCCCGCATGCGCGTCACCGCCACAGATGCCAAGAACCGCTTCGGCGCGCTTTGCCAGCAGGCCAAGCTGGCCCCGGTGGTGGTGGAGAAGGCTGGCGAGCCCGACACTGTGTTGCTGTCCTATGCCGACTACCAGCGCCTGTTGGCGCCGCCGGCAGCCACGCTGGCGGTGCAGCGGCGTGGGTTCAATGCCCGGCACAAAGCCTGGCTGGACGCCCACAACCAGCAACACGATGCGCAGGGGCTGTGGAACGACGATCTGCGCGTCTGGTAGGGCGCCATGGCGCAGTACGACGTCTACCCCAACCCCAGCCCGCGTTCGCGCGAATGGGTGCCCTATGTGGTCGATGTGCAGAGCGATCTGTTGTCGGCGCTGCGCACCCGGCTGGTGATGCCGCTGACGCGGGTGGGGGTGGATCTGGCGCAGGCGCCGCGCCGGCTGGCGCCGGTCTTCGTGATCGAGGGCGAACGGTTGGCGCTGCAGCCGCAGACGGCGGCCGGCCTGGATGCCAGGCTGCTGAAGCAGCCGGTGGCCAGCCTGCTGGCCCATGCCGGTGAGATCCGCGACGCGCTGGATGTGGTGGTCAGCGGGGTGTGAGGGCCGGCTGGCCCCGCCAC
>JANLZT010000003.1:0-2782 GCA_031366465.1 Betaproteobacteria bacterium
CGGTAGTTCTGCGCCAGCGGGATCACTTTCAGATCGGGCCAATCCTGCGGCAATCGCTGCAGGTTGGCGATGGTGGCGCCGCGCCAGCCGTAGATGCTCTGGTCGTCGTCGCCCACGGCGGTGAACTGGCCGCGCAGCCGCGGGTTGTCGTGGCTGACCAGCAGCTTGAGCAACTCGTACTGCACCGCGTTGGTGTCCTGGTACTCGTCCACCAGCACATGGCGGAACTGGCCCTGCCACTTGTTGCGGGCTTCAAGGTCGCGCTGCAGCAGCTTGAGCGGCAGGCTGATGAGGTCATCAAAATCCACCGCCTGGTAGGCCGCCAGGCGCTCCTCGTAGAGCTTCATCACCCGGGCGGCCACCTGCTCGTTGGCATCCTTGGCGACGGCCGCGGCCTGGTCGCTGGACAAGCCCTGGTTCTTCCACAGGCTGATGGTCCACTGCCACTGGCGGGCTTGTTTGTTGTCGGTGGCGCCACCGGCATCGCGCAGCACGCCCATCACGTCGTCGGCATCCAGGATCGAGAATTTCTCCTTCAAGCCCAGCTTGGTCCCATCCTCGCGCAGCATGCGCACCCCCAGGCTGTGGAAGGTGCTGACCGCCAGATCCTTGGCTGCGCGCGGCCCGACCAGCGCCTTGGCGCGTTCGCGCATTTCTTGCGCGGCCTTGTTGGTGAAGGTGATGGCCGCGATCTCTTTGGGTGCCAGCCCGGCCTGCAGCAGGCGCGCGATTTTGTGCACGATCACCCGCGTCTTGCCCGATCCGGCGCCCGCCAGCACCAGGCAGGGGCCGGACAAATGGTGCACGGCCTGCAACTGCGCGGGGTTGAGGGTGTGGGTGGGGGCGGCGGTGGTGGTGGCGCTGGCGTCAGCCATCGAGGGCGCTGCTCAGCGGCGCCGCAGCGCCAGCCCGGCCAGGCCCAGGCCCAACATCAGCAGTGCGCCGGCCGCCGGCTCGGGCACGGGGCTCAGGCTTACCGCGCCCAGACGGCTGGTTGCGCTGCCACGCGAGCTGTTGTCGCCCAGGAACAAGGAGTTGGGCGTGGTGTACGGGAAACCCCTGGCCGTGTAGTCGTGCAAGGCACCCGACAACAAGGCCGTGCCACCGGCCGACAGCGTGAACTGCTGCTGGCGCACCGCCAAGGTGTAGGGGGTCAGCGCGGCGGTGGTGTTGAAGGCCACGTCGGCACCGTGTACCAACAAGTCGGGCTGGCTGGCGTCGTAGTTCTGGGCCCAGAGGTGGTCGGCCCAGAAGTCGAGCTCCAGGGCCTGCGTGGCCTGGGCACCCAACATCACCAGCGTGTAGCCGGCGCGGTTGGGGCTGCTGTGGGATTCGCTCAGCAACTGCAGGCTGAAGGACAGGTCGAAGCCGGCTTGGGTGTCCAGCGGCAGCGGGCTGATGCGGCCGTTGCCCCAGAGCGATACGCCAGCACCGGTGGTGTCCAGGGTGTAGACCCCGCCGTCCAGGCCTTGCGCTGCGGCTGCGCCCAGCGCCAGCGGCGCCCAGCCCTGGTCCGAGGGCAGGTTGCCCAGGGCCGGGTCGTAGAGCGGGGTGGCGGCGCGGGCGACCAGGGGTGCGCCAACCATCAGCGCGGCGGCCAGGGCCCAGCCCGCCAAGACGGCGGCGGGGCGGGGAGATGCGGTCATCGTGGGCTCCAACAGATTGGCCCTGCGGCCGAGGCAAAGTGGCGGGATCAATGGCTTTTAGGCGTTGCCGCCGCTGCTCGCCGCATGCTTGTCGCGAAGCAACCTGGCGAGATGGGCCACGTAGAGCGCGTCGGCCATGCTCGGGCCCGGGTCGTCCTGGTCTTGCTCCAGCACCTTCACATAGGCCTCCAAGGCCAGAACAATGTAGGTGAGCTGCTTTTGGTTCAGGTCGAGTGAGGCCATCTGCGCTCCTAGTTGATGCCGAAGATGTCGCTGCCGACATATGAAAAACCCAGGTGCTCATTGACCAGGGCCAGAAATTCATGGGCCGTCATGGCCTTGGTGACGGTCAACAGGCAATGCCCGGGCGGGTCATTGTCAAACACCACTTCCAGGCCCGCCGGGACGACCTTGCCCTGGTCCATCTTGAACCAGTGAATCTGCTGGGTCTGGGCATAGCCCTTCTCCTGGGCCAGCTTGGCCAGGGCCGCCTTGCCCGATTGTCCGCCCTCGATGGACAGCAGATTGAAGTCTGACTGCACCACGCGTTCGATGAAGAGCGACAAGCCCTGGCCGGGATTGACCACCGCCTTGTGCAGGTCTTGGCCTTCAATCTTGCCCTGCTTGGCGGCTTCAAGGTCACGCCAGCGCAGGTAGATGGCAGCGTTGGCCGGTGAGTTGCCCATCCGAAACGCGTCGCCAGACACCTTGTCGCCAGCGATCCAAAGCCGGTCGCCCGGGCTGAGCTTGCGCTCGGCCACGCGCGCGCCGATGGTCTCGTGCGAATACAGTTTTCCCATGGCGGCTTCTCCAGCAAGGGGGCCAAAGCCGGGGGGTATACCAGACCCCGGCCGCGCAAGCCTCATGCCGATAAGGGGCAGGGCTGCTTGCGCCGGCCTGCGGGGCTGTTCGGGGCGAACGCGCAGGCTTGAGCCTGGCGGCGGCGGGCCCATCAGATCCCCAGCGGATCCACATCAATCGCCCAGCGCGCCAATCCCTTGTGCTGGCGTCGCAGGCCGTGCAGTGCGGGCGCCCAATCGGCCAGCAAACGCTGCAGTTGCTGGCGCGACGCGGCTTCCACCAGCATCTGCATGCGCTCGATGCCGGCCACCTTGCTGATGCCGGGTGGCACTGGC
>JANLZT010000004.1:0-5168 GCA_031366465.1 Betaproteobacteria bacterium
CTGGGTGGCGCTGGCCCGGCTGGGCCGGCTGCAGCGCGGCGAGACCCTGCTGGTGCATGGCGCCCGGGGCGGTGTGGGCCAGGCCTGCGTGCAGATCGGCCTGCACCTGGGGGCGCGGGTGATCGCCACCGCCACCGATCCTGGCCGCCTGCAGCCGCTGACCGATCAAGGGGTGTTGGTGCTGCCGGCCAAGGGTTTCCGCGAAGCCGTGCTGGCCGCCACCGGTGGCTGCGGCGCCGATGTGGTGGCCGACCCGGTGGGCGGCGAGGTGTTTGATGAATCCACCCGCTGCACCGCGTTTGCCGGCCGGCTGCTGGTGCTGGGTTTTGCCAGTGGGCGCATCCCCACGCTGGCGATCAACCGGCCGCTGATCAAGGGCTTTTGCGTGATCGGCGTGCGGGCGGGGGAATACGGCCGGCACTTCCCGGCGCAGGGGCGTGAGCACCAGGCCGCCGTGCAGCGTCTGCTGGGCACGGGCGTGCTGCGGCCGGCCATCGGCGCGCGCTTTGCGCTGGCCGATGCCAAGGCTGCACTGGCGGCGATGGCCGGGCGCAGCGTTACCGGCAAGATTGTGGTGACGATGGGGCTCTTGCCTGGAATAAAGTGATTGCACTTTAAACAAATATTGCTATCATTCTAGCGTGAACAGCAAGCACCGCAAGACGCTTGAATCGATCTGGGCCGACCCGGTGTCCGGCACCCTCGAATGGGCCAGGATCGAAGCCCTGCTGATGGCCTTGGGTTGCCGCGTCATCGAAGGTCCGGGCTCGTCCGTCACCTTCGAGTGGCAAGGCCGCAAGGCCAGCTTTCATCGACCCCATCCCGGCAAAGAGGCCCTGCGCTACCGCGTCAAGGCCGTGCGCGAGTTTCTGCAACACATGGGAGTACAACCATGAGCAACACCATGGCCTACCAGGGCTACACCACCAGCATGACGTTCGACCCCGATGACAAGATCATCGTCGGCCGGGTGCTGGACATCGACGACATCATCAGCTTCCATGGCAGCTCGGTGGCCGAATTTGAAGCAGCTTTCCATTCAGCAGTGGACGGCTACATCGCCGCTTGCGCCCAGCTGGGCAGCGCGCCCGAAAAGCCGGCCAGCGGCAAGCTGATGCTGCGCATTGCGCCGGCGGTGCATGCCGCAGCGCTGAAGGCAGCGGCACGCTCCGGTATCAGTCTCAACAAGTGGGCCGAGCAGACGCTGGGCGCTGCGGCCGCTTGACCCTCAAGCCCCGCCCAGCAGCCCGCCCAAAGCCTGGCGCAGGCGCTTGCGCCAGGCCATCAAGGTGTTGCGGCTGCCCAGGTCGCGGGCCAGGTCAGCGTCTGTCAGACCGAACTCGAGCTTGCTGCGCTCCATCCTGAACAAGCGTTGCAAGTCATCCGGCAATTGCTGCACGGCGGCGTCCAAAGCCTGCACCGCCCATTGGCGCGCCACCACCGCTTCGGCCGACGGCGAATGTTTGTCATGCTGGGCATCCAGCCAATCGGCATCGCCGGCAGCGGCGTCAGCGCCGTCGGCCTCGGGCGCCGTCACCCAGCCAGCCGGTGTGGCGCCCTGCACCAGCTTGGCCGCACCGTGGGCCCGGAACTCGCGGTGCATATCCACCAAGAAGCTGGCCGCTGCCCGGCTGATGAAGGCGTAGAGGTTGCCCCGGTCGGCGTCCCAATCGGCCAGCACACCGGTCAAAAAAAATGTCTGCTGGCGCTGGGCATAACGCTGCGCCCGCTGCTCGATAGAACCCTGCTGGGCCTCGGCCGACACCTGGGTGGCGCCGCCAAAGGCCTGCGTCAAATCGTCATTGGCATGCCGGCGCGCCAACTTGGCCGCCTCGGCACGGAACAGACAGCGCCAAAGTCGGCGGGGGCCGGGGTTGATCGGCGGCAGGTGTCATGGTCATCGCTCCTGAAGGGGATGACCGGACTTACGGGCTGGAATCCGTGAATGTTCAGCGCTATATTTAGCTCTGATTATGGAGCTGAATATGGAAACCATTCTTGCCGACGTCGCCGTGAGCATGTCCGAGTTCAAGAGGAACCCGGCTGCAGTCCTGCGGCAGGCGAACAACCGTCCCGTCGCAGTGCTCAACCACAACCGGGCCGCGTTCTACATGGTCGAACCTGCCCTCTTCGAGGCCATGCTGGAGGAACTCGCGGACCAAGACCTCTATCGCACGGCGGCCAGCCGCCTGGCGGAAAAGGCGCGAGCCATCGAGGTGGACATTGACGATCTCTGAGGGCAAGGCCAAGCACAGGTACAAGCTTCGCTTCATGCCCGAGGCCCTGGATGAGTGGCGCAGGCTCGACGGCTCGGTTCAAGCCAATCTCAAGAAACTGCTCGCCAAGCGGCTGGACAACCCTCACGTCCCGGGTGGTGCGCTTCACGGGCCTCTTGCCGGGTGCTACAAGATCAAGCTGCGCCAGCAAGGCGTGCGTCTGGTCTACGCCGTCGAGGACGACCACTTATTGGTCACGGTCGTGGCCGTCGACAAGCGCGAGGACGGCGTGGTCTACGAGTCAGCGATGGACCGCCTGTCTGCGGTGGCTGCAGCGATATCCAAAGTGCTTCGAGACAAGCTCAAGAAGTAGCCCATGACAGCGCGGCGGCTCAAGGCTGCTTGACAAACCGCAGCGTAAACCGGTCGCTCTCGCCGATGGCCTCATAACGCGCCCGGTCAACGTCCTTGTTGGCATAGGTCGGCGGCAGGGCCCAGACGCCGCCCGGGTGATCGGCGCTGTCGCGCGGGTTGGCATTGACCTCGGACTCAGCCTGCAGCCGCAAACCCGCAGCCTCGGCCAGGCGCCGCACATAGGCCACCTGCAGATAGCCGCTGCTGGCCTTGGCATCCTGCAGCCGGCCGGCCGGCAGGCGGTGGTCGACCACGCCGAACACACCGCCGGGCTTGAGGCTCTCAGCCACGCTCTTGAACACCGCCGCCACCACCGCATCGCCCTCGGCGGCCCAGTTGTGCACATTGCGGAAGGTCAGCACCAAATCGACGCTGCCCGGCGCGGCGAACTGCAGCCGGGCCGGCGGCTCGAACACGCTCAACTTGACCCGGCCATAGACCTCTGGCCTGGCATCGAGCTTGGCCTTCAGCCGCTCGGTGGCCCGGCGGTAATAGGCATGGATCGAGTCGGGGTCGTTGGCGCCCAGGATCAGCAGGCCCTGCTCGCGCAGCAGCGGCGCCAGGATCTCGGTGTACCAGCCGCCGCCGGGGCTCAGCTCGACCACCGTCATGCCGGGCTGCAGGCCGAAGAAACGCAGGGTCTCGAACGGGTGGCGCCAGGCGTCGCGGGCCACGAAGGCTGGGGTGCGGTGGGGCGCGGCGAGCGCGGCCTTGAGGGCCTGGTCTGCGGCGTCCTGGGCCCTCGAAGGCCCTGCCGCCGCCCAGGCGAGCAAGGCCCCGCAAGCTCCCATCATTTGCCGACGCTTCATCGCTGGTCCTCATCGCCCCGCCAGGAGGCACAGCGCCCCATGCTGCCAGGGCCGGGCCGGTTCTGCCGGCGCGGGGTTTCCAATGCGGCCGCAGCCAGCACTCACCAAGCCAGCTCAGCCCGCATCGCGGCTATCACCGCCTTGTAGTCCGCCTGGCCAAAGATCGCACTGCCGGCCACAAAGGTGTCCGCGCCAGCATCGGCCACACGCCGGATGTTGTCGGTCTTGATGCCGCCGTCCACCTCCAGCCGGATGTCGCGGCCGGTTTGGTCGCGATGCGTATCGATCAGCTTGCGCAGCCGCTCCACCTTGCGCAGTGCGCTGTCAATAAAACTCTGGCCGCCAAAGCCCGGGTTGACGCTCATCACCAGCACCAGGTCGACCTTGGCTATCACCCACTCCAGCACCTCGATGGGCTGGGCCGGGTTGAAGACCAGGCCGGCCTGGCAGCCGGCGCCCTGGATGAGCTGCAGCGTGCGGTCGACATGCGGGCTGGCATCGGGGTGAAAGCTGATCAGGTCGGCACCGGCCTTGGCGAAGGCCAGCGCCAGCGCGTCCACCGGCTGCACCATCAGGTGCACGTCGATGGGCACCCGGCTGCCGTCGGCCCGCAGCGCATGCTGGCGCAGCGACTCGCAGACCATCGGGCCGAAGCTCAGGTTGGGCACGTAGTGGTTGTCCATCACGTCAAAGTGGATCCAGTCGGCACCGGCGGCGATGACGTCTTTCAGCTCCTGGCCCAGCTTGGCAAAGTCGGCCGACAGGATGCTGGGGGCGATGCGGTAGGTGCGGTTCATGGGCAGGCCGGGGTGGGTTTGCAGGGATTTTCACAGGCTTCCTAGAATGCGCCCATGGCCAAACCCCAATTCACCAGCCGCGTTGCGGTGCGTCCGCTGCCCGAGCAGACCGATCCGGCGCAGCAGCTCTACGGCTTTGCCTACACCGTGACGATCCGCAACACCGGCGATGTGGCGGCCCAGTTGGTGGCCCGCCACTGGCGCATCAGCGACCACCGCGGCGGCGTGCAAGAGGTGCGCGGGCTGGGCGTGGTGGGCCACCAGCCGATGCTCAGGCCGGGTGAGCAGTTTGAATACACCAGCTGGGCCCAGATCAGCACCGCCCAGGGTTCGATGCAGGGCAGCTTCATCGGCATCACCGAGGACGCGCGCTGGTTCGAGTCGCCGGTGCCCGAGTTCGCGCTGGCCGACACCGCGTCGCTGCATTGAGCGCTTGATGGTGGCCTCGGCCTGGGATCTGACGGCGCTGCTCAACGCAGCCGACCCCAAGGCCGAGCGCCCCGAGCGCCATTTGTGGCTGGTGCGCCTGGTGGAGTGGCTGCGCCACGGCCCGCTGCAGGGTGACAGCGGCGACACCCCGCGCCCGGTGCTGCGCTTGAAGCACCTGCTCAACACCCTGGAGCGCAACCCCGAGCCGCAGGCCCGCATCGTCGCGCTGCTGGCGCGCTTCTGGCGCGAGACCGATCTGGCGGCGGTGTTTGCCGACAGCGGCTTCACCGCCCGGCGCGACCTGTGGGGCGAGGTGGGTGAGCGCCTGGCGCTGCGCCTGCTGCCGACCTCGCCCGACACCGACGACGGCGCGGCGCTGCTGCAGTTGCTGTTCACCGACGACCGCGACGCCGCCTGGCTGGCGGCGATCGACCCGGTCACGCTGGCCCGGCTGGCCGGGCTGATGACGGCCGCGCGCGGCACCCCGGCCGACGCTGGCAGCC
>JANLZT010000012.1:0-1765 GCA_031366465.1 Betaproteobacteria bacterium
CTGGGTCGGCACGGGCCAGAACCTGCCGGTCTCGGCCGACCAATTGCAGTCCGCGCTGGGCGGCGATCAGGTGGGCGCGCTGGCCCAGCAGGCCGGCCTGTCGCAGGGGGACTTGATGAGCCAACTGGCCCACATGCTGCCGCAAGTGGTGGACCAGCTCACCCCCAACGGCCAAATGCCAGCCGGCGCTGGCGCCGACATCAGCGGCATGCTGGGCGGCATTCTTGGCGGTTTGATGAGGCGTTAGTCTGACGTGGGCTTGCGCGCCGAGCCGGCCACCAGGTCGAAGCGGAACAGCCGGCATTCGATGGCGCCGTTCCACAGCGGCACGCGCCGGCTTTCCTTCAGGCGCAGCATCTGCGGCAGCCGGGGGTCAGGGCTCAGCAGCCAGGCGGTCCAGCCGGGGTAGTGGCGCTTCCAGTGGCTGGCCAGCTGGCTGAAAAACTCGGCCGGGTTGCCGCCACCCTCAAAGCCTTCGCGGCTGGCGCCGTGGTCAGCGTCGCGCTCGCCGCTGCGATGCCCGCCGCGGCTGCCCATCGGCGCGATGCGCTCGCCGTAGGGCGGGTTGATCAGCAGCGTGCCGGCCGGCGCGGGTGGCGGGCGCTGCAAGGCATCGGCGGTCTTGAACTCGATGTGCTGGGCCACCCCGGCGCGCTCGGCATTGCGCTGCGCGAAGTCGGTCATGCGGAAGGACACATCGCCGGCATACAGCGCCACGGCCGGGGCATGTTGACGCGCGCGTGCCGCGTCTTTGAGCCGCGACCAGGCGTTCTGGTGGCTGCGGAAGGGCAGCCAACGCTCGAAGGCAAAGCGCCGCTGCAGGCCGGGCGCGATGCCGCAGGCGATCTGCGCGGCCTCGATCATGATGGTGCCGGCGCCGCAGCAGGGGTCCAACAGCGGGCCGTCCTCGGCCCGGCCCTGCCAGCCGGCGGCCGCCAGCATCGCTGCGGCCAGGGTTTCTTTGAGCGGCGCGTCGCCCTTCAAGCCCTGGGCATCGCGCCAGCCGCGCTTGAACAGTGCCTCGCCCGAGGTGTCGGCATACAGCGTGGCCTGGCTGGGCGACAGGTGCAGGGTCAGCGGCAGGTCGGGGAACTTGGTATCGATGCTGGGGCGCTCGCCGGTGGCCTCGCGCAGCACGTCGCAGACGGCATCTTTGACCCGCAGCGTGGCGAAGTTCAGGCTTTGCAGCGGTGAGCGCTGGGCCGTGGTGTCGATGCGCAAGGTCTGCGCCGGGCTCACCCAGTCGCACCAGGGCACCGTGCGGGCCAGCGCGTAGAGGTCGTGCTCGTTGGCGTAGGGGCCTTGCGCCAGCGGCCACAGCACCCGCTGGGCCAGCCGCGATTCGAGGTTCAGCCGCATCGCCGCCAGCGCATCGCCGATCACCCGCACGCCGCCGCGCTCGGCCTGCACGGGGGCTTGTGGGCCCAGCAGGCGCTGCACCTCGTCGGCCAGCAGGGCCTCGGTGCCGGGCGCACAGGGCAGGAACAGTGCCACGGCGGTATCGGCCAATGGCCTTGCCCTTCGCGGGGCGGTGCTCACATCGCCTTGCGCAGGTTGGCGGGCGCGATCTTCAGCGCCTCGCGGTATTTGGCCACCGTGCGCCGCGCCACCGTGATGCCCTGTTCGGACAGCATGTCCGACAACTGGCTGTCCGACAGCGGCTTGGCCGCGGTCTCCGAGCCCACCAATTGCTGGATCAACGCCCGCACCGCCGTGCTGCTGGCGTTGCCGCCGGCCTCGGTGTTGAGCGACGAGCCGAAGAAGT
>JANLZT010000024.1:0-1694 GCA_031366465.1 Betaproteobacteria bacterium
CGCCATCGTCGTCGGGCGCTGCCTGGCTGGCGTCGGCTTGCACCTCGGAGCTGGGCGCCGGGACATCGCCAGCGAACAGATCGTCGGCCTCGTCTTCCATCGACAACATCGGGGCGGGGTCGGGCCAGTCGGGTGTGGCTGGGTCTGGTGTTGGCGCGGGCGCGGGTGCGGGCGCTGCCGATTCGGTGGCGGCAGGGCCGGGGTCGGCGGCTGGATCATCAGGCGCCGGCAGGGGCTCACTGGCATCGGCGGCCCCTGCATCTTGCCCAGTGGTCGCGTGCGCTGCATCGGCCGGCACCGGGGGCGCGGCGGCCGCTGCGGCCGGCAGGTCCTGCGCGGCCAGCTTGGCCAGTCTGCCAGCCAAGCCACTTGCGGCAGCAGCCTCCGGCGCGATAGGCGGTGCGGGCAGGGCGCTGGCGAACGGCAGCACCACCTCGCCGATGCTGTGCACCTGTTGGGCCGTGATGCGGCGCGCCAGCGGGTGCCAGTTGTGCCAGGCCACCACCCGCATCAGCACCTCATTGAGCCGCAGCGCTTGCATGATGCGGCCGATTGTCGGCAGCCGCTGCAGCGCCCAAGCCCGCATCAGCGGGGTCGATCAAGCGCTGTTCAGGCCCCTTGCAAGCCCGAACGCGGCGCTGCCACCGCGCCCCGCCTACATGCCGGCGTAGTTGGGCCCGCCGCCGCCCTCGGGCGTGACCCAGACGATGTTCTGCGTCGGGTCCTTGATGTCGCAGGTCTTGCAATGCACGCAGTTCTGGGCATTGATCTGCAGGCGGTCGGTGTTGTCGTCGGTCTTCACGAACTCATACACCCCGGCCGGGCAGTAGCGGCTCTCGGGCCCGGCGTACTTGGCCAGGTTGATGGCCACCGGCACGCTGGCGTCCTTGAGCGTCAGGTGGGCCGGCTGGTTCTCTTCGTGGTTGGTGTTGCTGACAAACACCGAGCTGAGCCGGTCGAAGCTGAGCTTGCCGTCGGGCTTGGGGTAGACGATGGGCGGGCACTCAGCGGCCGGGCGCAGCATGGCGTGGTCGGGCGTGCTGTGGTGGAGGGTCCAGGGCGGCACCCAGCCCAGCTTGGGCATCAGCCACTGCTCGATGCCGGTCATCAGCGTGCCAATCAGCGGGCCCTTCTTGAACCAGGGTTTGAAGTTGCGGGTCTGCCGCAGCTCGGCATGCAGCCAGCTCGACTCAAAGGCCTCGGGGTAGGCCGTCAGCTCATCGTGGCTGCGGCCGGCCGACAGCGCCGGTGCGATGGCCTCGGCCACCAGCATGCCGGTCTTGATGGCGGCATGGCTGCCCTTGATGCGGGCGGCATTGAGCATGCCGGCATCACAGCCGATCAGCGCACCACCGGGGAACACCAGCTTGGGCAGGCTCTGCAGGCCGCCGTTGTTGATGGCGCGGGCACCGTAGCTGATGCGCTTGCCGCCCTCGATGTGAGCGCGGATCGCGTGGTGGGTCTTCCAGCGCTGCATCTCCTCGAAGGGGCTCATCCAGGGGTTCTGGTAGTCCAGGCCCAGCACATAGCCCAGCGTCACCAGCTTGCCCTCCAGGTGGTAGAGGAAGCCGCCGCCAAAGCTGCCATCGCTGATCGGCCAGCCGCTGGTGTGCACCACCAGGCCGGGCTGGGCCTGGTCGGCCGGCACTTCCCACAGCTCTTTGATGCCGATGGCCCAGCTGGGCGGGTCGCGG
>JANLZT010000041.1:0-5953 GCA_031366465.1 Betaproteobacteria bacterium
CCACAGGCCGCCGCCCTTGGTGAAGACGATCACCGGCACGCGCTGGCCGCCGTGCTCGCGTTTCAACTGCGCCAGCACGCGCTGGGTGTAGGCCAGGCTGAAGGTGTGGAAGGCCCGGTGCGCCAGCACGCCGCCCCAGGAGTCAAAAATCATCACCGCCTGGGCGCCGGCCTCGATCTGGGCGTTGAGGTAGGCGGCCACGGCGTCGGCGTTGATGGCCAGGATGCGGTGCATCAGGTCGGGCCGCGCATACAGCAGGGTCTTGACCTGGCGGTAGTCGTCAGAGCCAGCGCCCTCGACCATGTAGCAGGCCAGCGTCCAGGGGCTGCCCGAGAAGCCGATCAGCGGCACCCGGCTGACCGCGCGGCCCTGGCTGTCGGTGCTGACCAGGGCCCGGCGGATTGACGCCACAGCATCGAACACATAGCGCAGCTTGTTGAGATCGGGCACCGCCAGCCGGGCCACCGCCGCCTCGTCGCGCACCGGGTGGGCGAACCGCGGGCCCTCGCCGGCGCCAAAGCTCAGACCCAGGCCCATCGCGTCGGGCACGGTCAGGATGTCGGAGAACAGGATCGCGGCGTCCAGCGCATAGCGGTCCAGCGGCTGCAAGGTCACCTCGGTGGCGTACTGCGGGTTGGTGGCCAGGCCCATGAAACTGTTGCCCGCCGCCAGCCGCGACGCCCGGTATTCGGGCAGGTAGCGTCCGGCCTGGCGCATCAGCCAGATGGGGGTGTGGGCGGTGGGCTGGCGCAGGCAGGCGCGCAGAAAGGTGTCGTTTTGCAGCGGTGGGCTCATCGCCAGATTATCGCGGCGCACCTGCTTGGCAGCCCTGCCTCATCGGCCGGGTGGTGGCTTGAGCCGGCATCGCCACCCGGCGCCCCGGGCGGCTTTGCAAGCAAAGATGTCCCTTGAAAGCCGGCGTCCACCCCTCAGCTATGCTGGCGCGCCGCGGCACCCGCTGCGCCATCCCCAAGGAGAGCCCCTGATGCCTGGACTTCGTCTTTCTGCCACCGCCCTGATGCTGAGCACCAGCTTGCTGCTGGGCGGCTGCGGCTACAACGACTTCCAGCGCCTGGATGAGGATGTCAAGGGCGGCTGGGCCGAGGTGCTCAACCAGTACCAGCGCCGCAGCGACCTGATCCCCAACATCGTGGCCACCGTCAAAGGCGAGGCCAATTTCGAGCAAGAGACCCTGACCAAGGTGATCCAGGCCCGCGCCAGCGCCACCAGCATCCAGGCCACGCCCGCGCTGATCAACGACCCGGTGGCCTTCCAGAAATTCCAGGAGGCGCAAGGCCAGCTCACCGGGGCGCTCAGCCGGCTGATGGTGGTCAGTGAGCAATACCCTAGCCTCAAGGCCAACCAGGCCTTCCAGGATTTGCGGGTGCAACTCGAAGGCACCGAGAACCGCATCACGGTGGCCCGCAACCGCTACATCAAGACCGTGCAGCAGTACAACGTGCTGACCCGAAGCTTCCCCACCAACCTGACGGCGATGATGTTCAGCTATGCCGTCAAACCCAGTTTCACGGTGGCCAACGAGGCCGCCATCAGCGCGCCACCGGCGGTGAGCTTCGACAAGCCGGCCTCCAAGTGAGCCATTGAGCATGGGCACGCTGCTGCGCGGCAGGCTGGTCGGCCCGCTGTTCGGCCCGCTGTTCGGCCTGATTTTCGGCCTGACATGCTGGCTGGCCGCAGCCGGCGCCAGCGCCCAGGAGTTGCAGGCCGTGCCGCCACTCAAAGCCCGGGTGGTTGACACCATCGCCTGGCTGAGTGCGGCCGAGCGCGACGGGCTGGAACAAAAGCTGGCTGCCTTCGAGGCCGAGGCCGGCCCGCAGATCGTGGTGCTGCTGATCGCCAGCAGCCAGCCCGAGGACATCGCCAGCTATGCCCAGCGGGTGGCAGAGGCCTGGAAGATTGGCCGCCGCCAGGTGGGCGACGGCGTGCTGCTGGTGGCCGCCCGCGATGACCGCAAGCTGCGCATCGAGGTGGCCAAGGCGCTGGAGGGTGCGGTGCCCGATCTGGCGGCCCGCCAGATCATCAGCCAGCAGATTGCGCCCGCCTTCAAGCGCGGCGAGGTGGCGGCAGGCCTGGGCGCCGGGGTGGACGCGCTGATCGCCCGCATCCGCGGCGAACACCTGCCCGCGCCGCAGCAGCAGGGCCCAGCCGGCACCCGGCCAGCCACCGACAGCTTTGACTGGCAGACCCTGGCGATGTTCTTCTTCGTCGGCGTGCCGGTGGTGGGCGGCGTGCTCAGCACCGTGATGGGCCGCAAGCTGGGCTCGGCGGTGACTGCCGGCGGTGCCGGTGCGCTGGCCTGGTGGCTGAGCACCAGCCTGCTGGTGGCCGGCCTGGCCGGCGGCGTGGCCCTGGTGCTGGTGGGCTTGCTGGGCGTCGGCAGTGGCCTGGGGCGTGGGCGCGGCGGCGGCTTCGGCGGCGGCATCCCGCCGATCATCTGGGGCGGCGGCGGCCGGGGCGGCGGTGGGGGTGGCGGCGGTGGCTTCAGCTCCGGCGGCGGCGGCGATTTTGGCGGCGGCGGTGCGTCGGGGGGGTGGTGATGGGGCGAGGGGTCATGGGGCATGGCGTGACGGGCCGGATCTCACGCTTGATCAAACACCGCCTGTGGGACGAGCGCGATGCCCGCCGGGCCCTGCCCGCCGCCACGCTGGACCGCCTGCAAGCCCGCGTGGCAGCCAGTGAGGGCCGGCACAGCGGCGAGATCCGCCTGTGCATCGAGGCCGGCCTGCCGCTGTCCTATTTGTGGCAGGGCCTGAGCCCGCGGGATCGGGCGCTCACGCTGTTCGGCAAGCTGCGGGTCTGGGACACCGAGCACAACAACGGCGTGCTGGTCTACCTGCTGCTGGCCGAGCGTGCCATCGAGATCGTGGCCGACCGCGGCCTGGACCGGCGCGTGCCGCCCGCCGACTGGCAGGCCCTGATCACGCCGATGCGCCAGGCCTTCCAGGCCGGCCAGTTTGAGCCAGGCCTGAACCAGGCCATCGACGCGCTCGACGCTTTGCTGTCGCGCCACTTTGCGCTGGCCCCGGGGCAGGCCAACCCCAATGAGTTGCCGGATCGGCCGCTGCTGCGCTGACTTTCAACTTGCCGGGCCAGCAGCCTGACAAGCTGCCGTTGCTTGTGTAGGCGCTACTGCATGAACCAGCCGTGGCTGGCCACCAGGGACTGGCCCGTCAGCGCGTTGGAGCCGAATGAGGCGAAGAACAGCGCGACCTCGGCCACGTCCTGGACGGTGGTGAACTCGCCATCGACGGTCTCCTTGAGCATCACCTTCTTGACCACCTCGGCCTCGCTGATCCCCAGCGCCTTGGCCTGCTCTGGAATCTGCTTGTCCACCAGTGGCGTGCGCACGAAGCCCGGGCAGATCACGTTGGCGCGGATGCTGTGCTTGCCGCCCTCCTTGGCCACCGTCTTGCACAGGCCGATCAGGCCATGCTTGGCGGTGACGTAGGCCGACTTCAGCACCGAGGCCTCCTTGGAGTGCACCGAGCCCATGTAGAGGATGCTGCCGCCCCGGCCCGAGGCCTGCATGTGCGGCAGGCAGGCCTTGGTCGTCAGGAAAGCGCCGTCGAGGTGGATGGCCAGCATCTTCTTCCAGTCGGCGAACGGGAACTCCTCGACCGGGTGCACGATCTGGATGCCGGCATTGCTGACCAGCACGTCGACACCGCCATAGGCCGCGACCACGGCGGCCACGGCTGCATTGACCTGCTCTTCGCTCGTGACATCCATGGCCACCGCCATCGACACGCCGCCGGCTGCGGTGATCTGCCCGGTTACTGCGAGGGCGGCGTCGAGGTTCAGATCGGCGATGACGACCTTGCCGCCTGCGCGCGCAAAGGTATGGGCGATCTCGCGGCCGATGCCACTGGCGGCACCCGTGACGATGCAGACCTTGTCTTGAAGTTTCATGGGATGGCTTTCGGGACGGTGGGAATGGGCGCGTCAGCGTCAGGGATTCGGGTGCCTGCGATCAGCAGCTGTCACCGCAGTCGCCGGCGCTGCGTCGGCGGTGAGATCGAACACATGCACACCGGCCTGGCTGCGGTCTCGGTTCACCCAGCGCGGATCGTGCAGTGTGTGGGCCATGTCGGCGCGCCCGGCGGTCCAGTGCTCCTGCATCGACAGGCGCGAAAACTCGTAGTCCTTGGACTGCGTCTCGTAGTGCTTGCTGCGGTAAATCAGGTGCACCACATCAATAGCGCTGTCGCAGCGCAGGCCCGCCAGGGCGCGAACGTCAGGGTCGTCACGCAAGGCGGCCGGCAGCTTGGCAATCAGCCGGCCTGCGGCCTGGGCGATCACCTGCAGATTGAGTTCGTTGGTGGTGTTGAGCCGCGTGCGGCTGGAGAAGCGGATGTCCTTCTCGCGCTCCACCACCTCGGCCAGCGTCGTCGGCAAGGCGCCGGTGGCAGCGAACAAATCCACCTGAAAGACCACCCGCCGGCCTTGCCCGGGCTGGTCGAGCACGTATTGCAGCGGCGTGTTGGAAACCAGCCCGCCGTCCCAGTAATGCTCACCGTCGATCTCGATGGGCGCAAAGCCCGGCGGCAGTGCGCCGCTGGCCATGATGTGACGGGCATCGATGGCCTGTTTGGCGGTGTCGAAATACTCAAAATTGCCACTGCGCACATTGACCGCGCCGACCGACAGCCGCATCGCGCCCGAGTTGATCAGGTCAAAGTCGACCAAACGCTCCAGCGTCTGCTGTAGCTGAGAGGTGTCGTAGTAGCTGATGGCCGCCAGCGTGCCGCGCGGCTGCAAGGGTGCGGGCGGGATCCGGGGCGTGAAGAAGCCAGGCACGCCGAACAGCATGACCTTGGTGGCGCTGGCATCGTTGAGGGTCTCGCGCGGGCCCAGCCAGGGCGCCAGGGCCGTGAAGGCGCTGAATGCGGTGTAGGCGGTGAGATCGGGGATCGCATGGGCCGAACTGACCAGATCCCAGAATTCATGCAGCCGTTCGACACGGCGGTGTGCCGGATTGCCGGCGATCAACGCTGCATTGATGGCGCCGATCGAGATGCCGGCCACCCAGTCGGGCTTGCTCCAGGTCTCGGCCAGGGCCTCGAACACGCCCGCCTGGTAGGCGCCCAGCGCACCGCCGCCTTGCAGCACCAGGATGCAATCCTCGCTGCCGTGCGGCGCTGAACGCGGGTGTTTGGATGGCATGGACGGCGGCTTCATCGGCTGCCCCAAAAGCCTGGCGAGCCGGCAGCGCTGTTGTGCAATCGTGCCGCCAAGCGACGCCCTGTTGAATGGCCCACTGCCTGCGGTTTGCTGTTCGGTCTCAAGGCCTTGTCGCAGCCGATCAAGATGCTGGCAGGGCTGGCCTTACTTCCTGCGCAGCTTGGCGATGGCAGCAATCTGCGCGGCCATCATTGCAAACTCACCCTGGGCCTTGGCCAGGTCGATGTCGCTCTTGGCATTGCGCATGGCCTCTTCGGCCAGCTTCTTGGCCTCGCTGGCCTTGGCCTCGTCCAGGTCGTGGCCGCGAATGGCGGTATCGGCCAGCACCGTGACCTTGCCGGGCTGCACCTCCAGGATGCCGCCGGCAACAAACACAAACACTTCGTCGCCACCGTCGGCCGGCTGGATGCGCACGGCCCCCGGCTTGATGCGGGTGATCAGCGGCGTGTGGCGGGGCAGGATGCCCAGCTCACCGCTTTCGCCCGGCAGCGCGACGAACTTGGCCTCGCCGGAGAAGATGTTTTCTTCGGCGGATACGACATCAACGTGGATCGTTGCCATGTCGATTCCTTATTGAATCTTCTTGGCTTTCTCGAAAGCCTCGTCGATGGTGCCGACCATATAAAACGCCTGTTCGGGCAGGTGATCACATTCACCCGCCACGATCATCTTGAAGCCGCGAATGGTCTCTTTTAGCGGCACGTACTTGCCGGGTGAACCGGTGAAGACCTCGGCCACATGGAAAGGCTGG
>JANLZT010000048.1:0-2250 GCA_031366465.1 Betaproteobacteria bacterium
GCCGTCAAGCTGGGCTTCGACAAGGAGTTGACCAAGAACTACAAACTGGTGCAGGGCAAGGGGGGTATGGAGCCCGAGATCGAATCGATACTGCGCGAGATCAACAAGAGCGTCTGGACCATTGGCTACACCGGCCACAGCCCTGAGCGGCTGAAGGCGCATATGCGCAATATGAACGTCTTTGACGTCAAGACGCTGCGCGCCAAAGGCGGCATTGACAAAGAGACCGGCTATTCACTCGACGGCGATTACTTCGGCCTGCCTTGGCCCTGCTGGGGCACGCCCGAGATGAAGCACCCGGGCTCGCCCAATCTCTACGACACCAGCAAGCATGTGATGGACGGCGGCGGCAACTTCCGCGCCAACTTTGGTGTTGAGCGAGAGGGTGTGTCGCTGCTGGCCGCTGACGGCTCGCACAGCCTGGGCGCTGAGCTGACCACCGGCTACCCCGAGTTCGACCACCTGCTGCTCAAGAAACTGGGCTGGTGGGGCGACCTGACGGCAGCAGAGCAAAAGGCCGCCGAGGGCAAGAACTGGAAGACCGATTCATCGGGCGGCATCATCCGGGTGGTGATGAAGGTGCATGGCTGCCACCCCTTTGGCAATGCCAAAGCGCGGGCCATCGTCTGGAACTTCCCCGACCCCATCCCCCAACACCGCGAGCCGCTGTACAGCAACCGCGCCGACCTGGTGGCCAAGTACCCCACCCACGATGACAAGAAGGCCTTCTGGCGCCTGCCCACGCTGTACAAGAGCGTGCAGCAGCAGAACAAGGACATCGGCAAGACCTTCCCGCTGATCATGACCAGTGGGCGTTTGGTCGAATACGAAGGTGGCGGCGAGGAGACCCGCTCCAACCCCTGGCTGGCCGAGTTGCAGCAAGAGATGTTTGTCGAGATCAATCCCAAGACTGCCAATGACCGCGGCATCCGCAATGGCGAGGATGTCTGGGTCAAGACCCCGCCGATGCTGGCCCTGCCTGATTTCAAAGGCATCAAGGTCAAGGCCCAGGTGACCGAGCGTGTGAATGCCGAGACGGTGTTCCTGCCCTTTCACTTCTCGGGCCGCTGGGGCGGCATTGACCTGGCGCCTTACTACCCGCAGGGTGCTGCGCCGGTGATCCGGGGCGAATCAGTCAACACCGCCACCACCTATGGCTATGACAGCGTGACGATGATGCAAGAGACCAAGACGACGGTCTGCCAGATTGAGAGAGCTTGAGGAGCACCCCATGGCCCGCATGAAATTCATTTGTGATTCCGAGCGCTGCATCGAATGCAACGGTTGCGTTACTGCCTGCAAGGCCGAGCATGACGTGCCCTGGGGCGTCAACCGGCGCCGGGTGGTCACGCTCAATGACGGCATCCCGGGCGAGAAAAGCATCTCGGTGGCCTGCATGCATTGCAGTGACGCGCCCTGCATGGCCGTCTGCCCGGTCGACTGCTTCTACCGCACCGACGAGGGCGTGGTGCTGCACGACAAGGACGTGTGTATCGGCTGCGGCTATTGCAGCTATGCCTGCCCGTTTGGCGCGCCGCAGTTCCCGACCAATGGCACCTTCGGCCTGCGCGGCAAGATGGACAAGTGCACCTTCTGCGCTGGCGGGCCCGAGGCCAATGGCAGCGATGCCGAGTACGAGAAGTACGGCCGCAATCGCCTGTCTGAAGGCAAGCTGCCGGCCTGCGCCGAGATGTGCAGCACCAAGGCCTTGCTGGGCGGTGACGGCGACGTGGTGGCCGACATCTTCCGTACCCGGGTGCTGACCCGCGGCAAAGGCAGTGAGGTCTGGGGCTGGGGCACGGCCTATGGCAAACCCAGCACCGGTGACGCCCAGCCCAAGCCAACCGGCAGCAAGTCATGAAGCTGGCGATTGCGATGGGGATGTTGACAGCCGCAGCCCTGCTGGCCGCCTGCGGCGAGAAGCCCCAGGCTGCGGCCACCAAGAAGGCCGACGGCAAGCCCTGGGAGGCCAGCCAGAACGCCTATGTGGTGCAAGGCTGGAAGCCCGGCGACCAGGCCAGTTGGGAGCAGCAGCTCAAGGCCCGCTCGCAGAACCAGAACGAGTATTCCCGCGCGCCGGCCAAGCCCTGACGCCCCCACCCGCCCTGGAGTGTTTTTTATGCAAGCCCTGATGCATCGATGGCTGGCGCGGCTGGCGCTGGCGGCAACGCTGGCCGCCATCCCTGTGGGGATCGCTTTGGCCCAGTCCGCCACAAACACCGCCGCACCGGCTGACGCCAAATCCCCACC
>JANLZT010000006.1:0-1619 GCA_031366465.1 Betaproteobacteria bacterium
GCTTGTCGGCGCAAGCCCTGGTGCAGCGCGCGCTGCGCGGCGGCGGCAGCGCGTCCTGGCGGCTCGACACCCACGAGGTCAACCTGATGTTTGCCGCCACCCAGGGCGCCGGCTACCCCGGCGCCGTGCTGGCCGGCGCCGGCTTCACGCCACCCCTGCATGCCTGAGCGCCAGCCCACCATGCCGCACAACATGCCGAACACCCCCCGCCCACGGTCCGGCGCGCCGCGCGACCAGGCCCATGGCCTGCGCCAGCTGTTTGCCGGCCACCAGGCCATCATCGTGCCGCTGGCGCACAACCCGCATGTGGCGGGCGTCGGTGCGGTGATGGAGCGGGTCTGCGCCGCCTTTGCCGAACAAGGCCTGCGCACGCTGGTGGTGGACGCCGCCGACAGCGCATCGCCCCCGCACGAGCTGGCCAGCGTCGATTTGGCGGCCTGTGTCGAGCCGCTCTCGGCCCAGGTCAGCTACCTGGCCGCGCGCGGCCTGCCGGTGCAGTTTTTGGACAGCCGGGCCTTGATGGTGGGTTTTCTCGACGCCCTGCGCGCCGCCGCCCGCCAGGTGGACGTGGTGCTGCTGCATGCCGGCGCGCTGGATTTGCGGCGCATGTTCGTTGGCCGCACGCCGCGCCCGCTGCTGCTGGCCGGCAACCGGCCCGACAGCCTGACCCATGCCTACACCTCGATGAAGCTGCTGTCCCAACGTCTGGGCGCTCTGGGCTATGACCTGGTGATCGCCGGCGATGTGGCGCCGCGCCGCGCCCGCAAGATGGCCGACCGCTTGACTGAATGCGCCGACCATTTTCTAGGCGCCGCGCTGCGCCAGGTGGCAGTGCTCGATCCGCTGCTGCCGCCCAACACGCCCTTGCCGCTGGCGCTGTTACGGCTGACGGCATCGCATGTCGAACTGGTCACTCCCCACCAGCCAGCAGGCCATCCAACCGGCGCGCCCGCGCGCCCCAGCGTGGCCGTCGGCCGCCTGAACTGAACTGCCCGGAGCATGATGAACATGTACACCGCCAAAGGCCGCCTCGACGCCAACGCGCTGCTCAAGCAGTACAGCCCGCTGGTGCGCAGGCTGGCCCACCAGATGATCGCCAAGCTGCCGGCCAATGTGGAGCTGGACGACCTGATCCAGGTCGGCATGATCGGCCTGTCGGACGCGCTCACACGTTTCGACGCCGCCCACGGCGTGCAGTTCGAGACCTTTGCCACCCAGCGCATCCGCGGCGCGATGCTGGACGAGTTGCGCGGCAACGACTGGATGAGTCGGGGCGACCGGCGCCAGCAGCGCAGCATCGAGGCCGCGCTGCGCAAGCTGGAGCAGACCCTGGGCAGGGCCCCGCACGAAAGCGAGATCGCCGCCGAGATGGGCCTGTCGCTGACCGAATACCAGGAGCTGCTGGGCAAGGTGCGCGGCACCCAGCTGGTCTATCTGGAGGACATGACCGGCGACGAGGGCGACGACGACTACCTCGACCGCCACATGATCGACAACGACGTCAACCCGCTGGCGATGCTGCAGGACCGCCGCATGCGCGAGGCGCTGGTGGAGGCGATCAAGAACCTGCCCGAGCGCGAGCAGTACGTGATGAGCATGTACTACGAGCACGACATGAA
>JANLZT010000061.1:0-7187 GCA_031366465.1 Betaproteobacteria bacterium
GCGCGACCCCAAGCTGAGCATCGCAGCGCAGTCGGCGCAGCCGACCGACTCAGTCAGCGCCACCGCCGGGTGCCGCCTGCCGCGTCGCGGGCAACATTGAACGGCAGCTTTCAGCAATGAACCAAAGTCAGCTCAGAGCCCAAGGCCGAAGATCGGTGCCGATGGCAACCCCCGATCAGGCGCCAACACGCATCGGTATCGTCACCGGCCCATCGTTGACCAAGTGCACCTGCATGTCAGCGCCAAACTCACCGGCCGCCACCAACGGGTGCCGCTCACGGGCCAGGCGCAAAACAGTCTCGTAGAGCCTGCGGCCCAGTTCAGGCTCGGCCGCGCCGACGAAGCTGGGCCGATTGCCGCCTGACACATCCGCCGCCAGCGTGAACTGGCTGACGATCAGCAGGCCGCCGGCCACCTCCACCACACTGCGGTTCATTTTGCCGGCGGCGTCGGCAAAGATGCGCAGCTTGAGCAGCTTGTCCACCAGCTTGGCAGCCTGGGCCTCGGTGTCGCTGGGCTCGGCGCAGACCAGCACCAGCAGGCCGGGGCCGATCTGGCCCACCGTCTGGCCGGCCACCACAACCCGGGCTTCAAGCACCCGCTGCACCAGCGCGATCACGGGCCGCGCCTCACAGCAGGTCGCGGGCATCGTCGAAATGCGCCTCCACGTCCATCGGCAACAGCTGGATGCTGGCGCGCAGGCCGGGCACGGCGCTCATCAGCGCCTGCTCCACCGACGCCCGCAGCGCCGCCGCCCGGCCCAGCGACCAAGCCGCCGGCATGTGCATGTGCATGTCGACAAAGCGGCGCTGGCCGGCGCGCCGCGTCACCAGGTGGTCGAAGCGGATGGTGTTGCCGCGGAAGCCCTGCAGCGTGGTCTCGATGTCGGCCCGCACCTCGGGCTCCAGCGCATGGTCCATCAGGCCGTCGGTCGAGCGCCAGACCAGCAGCACGCCCTCGCGGCCGATGTTGGCGGCCAGCGCGATAGCGATCACCGGGTCCAGCCACAGCCAGCCGGTGGCCTGCACCGCCAGCAGGCCCAGCACCACGCCGGCCGAGGTCCAGACATCGATGATCAGGTGGCGGGCATCGGCCTCCAGCGCCATCGAGCGGTGCTCGCGGGCCTTGCGCAGCATCGCAAAGGCCAGCGCACCGTTGAGCACCGAGCTGATCACCGACAGCGCCAGGCCCAGGCCCAGTGACTGCAAGGGCTGCGGGGCGCCGATGCGGTGCAGCGCGGCCCAGATGATGGCCAGCGCCGCCACCAGGATCAGCACGCCCTCGAAGCCGCTGGAGAAGTATTCGGCCTTGTGGTGGCCGTAGGGGTGGTCGTCGTCGGGCGGCTGGGCCGCCACCGTCACCATCATCAGCGCAAAGATCGCACCGGCCAGGTTGACCAGCGATTCCAGGGCATCGGACAGCAGGCCGACCGAGTCGGTCAGCCGCCAGGCGCCGGTCTTGAGCGCGATGGTGGCCACCGCCACCGCGATGGAAAGCTTGAGGTAACTGCTGATTTGCATGGGCGGGGCAGCACTCAGGCCGACAGCGTGACGCGGGCGAACTTGCGCTTGCCCACTTGCAGCACCAGGGTGCCGGCGGCCACCTTGAGGCCCTTGTCGCTGACCACCGCACCGTCGATGCGCACACCGCCTTGCTCAATCAGGCGCAGCGCCTCGCTGCCCGACGGCGCCAGCCCGGCCTGTTTGAGCAGGCTGGCAATCGCCAGCGGGGCGCCCGCCAGCGTGATCTCAGGGATCTGCTCGGGGATGCCGCCGCGCGCGCGCAGCGCGAAATCGGCCTCGGCAGCGTCAGCAGCGGCGGCGCCATGGAATCGCGTGACCAGCTCGCGCGCCAGCGCTACTTTGGCGTCCTTGGGGTTGCGGCCAGCCGCCACCTCGGCGCGCAGCGCCGCCAGCTCGGCCTCGGGGCGGAAGCTGAGCAAATCCAGCCAGCGCCACATCAGCCCATCGCTGATCGACAGGGTCTTGGCGAACATGCTGTTGGGGGGCTCGGTGATGGCGATGTAGTTGCCCTTGCTCTTGGACATCTTCTCGACGCCGTCCAGGCCTTCCAGCAGTGGCATGGTCAGGATGCACTGCGGCTCCTGGCCGTATTCCTGCTGCAGATGGCGGCCCATCAGCAGGTTGAACTTCTGGTCGGTGCCGCCGAGTTCGAGGTCGCTTTTGAGCGCCACCGAGTCATAGCCCTGCATCAGCGGGTAGAGAAACTCATGCACCGAGATCGGCGTGCCGGCCTTGAAGCGGTCATGGAAGTCATTGCGCTCCATCATCCGCGCCACCGTGTAGCGGGCCGCCAGCTCGATCATGCCGCGCGCGCCCAGCGGGTCGCTCCACTCGCTGTTGTAGCGGATCTCGGTGCGCGCCGGGTCCAGCACCAGGCTGGCCTGGGCGTAGTAGGTCTGGGCATTGGCCTCGATCTGCTCGCGGGTCAGCGGCGGGCGGGTTCTGTTGCGGCCCGACGGGTCACCGATCATCGAGGTGAAATCGCCCACCAGAAAGATCACCTGGTGGCCCAGGTCCTGCAGTTGGCGCAGCTTGTTGAGCACCACGGTGTGGCCGATGTGCAGGTCAGGCGCGGTCGGGTCCAGGCCCAGCTTGATGCGCAGTGGCTGGCCGGTGGCCTCGGCGCGGGCCAGCTTTTGCAGCCAGTCGGCCTCGGGCAACAGCTCTTCGCAGTGGCGGCGCGTGGCAGCCAGTGCCGCCAGCACGCGGTCGGTGACAGGGTAGTGGCCGGCCGCGCGGATCGGATCAGGGTGGGGCATGGTCTGCGGTGTGAGGGCTTTTCCCCAATTTGGGGCGCCAGGAGGCCGGGTTACACTCAGCCCGGATTTTTTCGGCTTTGTGACAGTCTTTGTGGCGGACCGCACAGACTGCCACGCAAAACCGGATTCAGTCAGGCCGGCAAATGGCGATCCCAGTAGGGACGCGGTCTGCAGCCCACTCGGCGAACTCTGGATTCTAGGGGCGCCTTTCGAACCACCTTGCCGACAAGCCGCCCCCCAGGCCGCCTGTGCAACGGCAGCTTCTTCCCCGGATCGCCTTGAGCCCTTTGCCCCACTTTGCCCGCCGCCTGGCCAGCGCCTGGCTCGCCGCGTTGGCGCGCCACCCGCAGCGCGTGGCCGCTGGCGTGCTGGGCTTGCTGGGCAGCTTTGCGATCACCGCCTTTGGCATTGCGCCGCTGGCCCCCGATGCCGCGCGCCTGCCGCAGGTGCTGATTGAGCAGCCGCTGCAGGTGCCCGGCCTGGCCCAGCAGATGGCCGACCTGGCCGAGCAGCGGCTCGATCTCTACCGCAGCCTGACCACCCGTGGCAATGAGACCGCCGACAGCCTGCTGCGCAAGCTGGGCGTGGCTGACCCCAGCGCTGCCGCCTATATCCGCAGTGACCGCGATGCCCGCCGCCTGCTCGATGGCCGGGCCGGCAAGCTGGTGCAGGTGCGCAGCGCCGCCGATGGCACGCTGCTGGAGCTGGTGGCGCGCTTTGCGGCGCTGGACGGCAGCCGCGCCGAGACCCACTTCAGCCGCCTCAAGCTGGCCCGCAGCAACGGCGTTTGGCGCAGCACGCTGGAGACCGCCGCGCTGGTAGCGCAGCAGCGCCTGGGCAGTGGCACGGTGCGCAGCTCGCTGTGGGCCGCCACCGACGACGCCCGCCTGCCCGAGGCGATTGCCACCCAGCTGATCGAGATTTTCTCGGGCGATGTGGATTTCCACCGCCAGTTGCGCAAGGGCGACAGCTTCAGTGTCTCGTTCGAGACCCTCACCGCCGACGACCAGCCCGTCACCTGGGGCGACAGCACCGGCCGCATCCTGGCGGCCGAGTTTGTCAACAACGGCCGGCCCTGGCAGGCGGTGTGGTTCCAGGCCGCAGCCGGCGGCAAGGGCGGCTATTTCGGGCCCGATGGCCGTAGCCGCAAGCGCGCCTTCCTGGCCAGCCCGCTGGAGTTTTCGCGCGTCACCTCGGGTTTTGCGATGCGCTTCCACCCCATCCTGCAGAACTGGCGGGCCCACAACGGCGTGGACTACAGCGCGCCCCAGGGCACGCCGGTGCTGGCCATCGGTGACGGCGTGGTCGAGCTGGCGGGCCGCCAAAGCGGCTACGGCAACCTGGTGCAACTGCTGCATGGCAATGGCAAGGCCACGGTCTATGCGCACCTCAGCCGCATCGACGTGCATGCCGGGCAGCGCATCGAGCAGGGCCAGCGCATCGGCGCGGTGGGCGCCACCGGCTGGGCCACCGGGCCGCATCTGCACTTTGAGTTCCGCATCAACGGCCAATACCAGGATCCGCTGCAACTGGCCCGCGAGAGCGAGAACGCGGTGATCGACATCGCCGCCCGCCCGCTGTTCCAGCGCGTCGCGGCGCTGGCCACGCGCCAGATCGAGACCGCGCAGTCCTTGACCGGCTTTCGCGGCGACGCCGAGTAGGCTGGCCCGCCGCCCGGCCGGCTTGGCGGATATCTACCCTGCCGCACGGCGATGACCGAGCACTACATCGGCCTGATGTCGGGCACCTCGCTCGACGGGGTGGACGCGGTGCTGGTGCGCTGCGATGCCGGCGAGCCCGGCCTGCAGGTGCTGCACCACCACCACCAGGGCCTGCCAGCGCCGCTGCGCGAGACCTTGCTGGCGCTCAATACCCCCGGCAACGATGAACTGCACCGGGCGGCCCTGGCCGCCAATGGCCTGAGCCTGTGCTACGCCGAGGCTGTGGCCGCCCTGCTGCAGCAAGGCGGCTGTGCGCCAGCCGCAGTGCGCGCCGTGGGGGCCCATGGCCAGACCGTGCGGCACCGGCCGGGCGAATTTGATGGCACCGGCTACACCCTGCAGTTGTTGAACGGCGCGCTGCTGGCCGAGCGTTGCGGCATCGACGTGGTCTGCGACTTCCGCAGCCGCGACCTGGCCGCCGGTGGCCAGGGCGCGCCGCTGGTGCCCGGCTTCCACGCGGCGGTGTTCCACCAGCCCGGGCTGGCCCAGGCGGTGCTCAACCTGGGCGGCATCGCCAACCTCACGCTGCTGGACGGCCAGGGCGGGATTCGCGGCTTCGACTGCGGGCCCGGCAATGCGCTGATGGACGCCTGGTGCCAGCAGCAACTGGGCCGCGACTTTGACGACCAAGGTGGCTGGGCGGCCTCCGGCCAGGTCGATCCCGGCTTGCTGGCAGCCTTGCTGGACGAACCCTTCCTGGCCCTGCCGCCGCCCAAGAGCACCGGGCGCGATTTGTTCAACCCCGGCTGGTTGGCGGCGCGCCTGCAGGTGGCGGGCACTGAGCGGCGCGCTGTGGCCGCCGCCGACGTGCAGGCCAGCCTGGCCGAGCTGACGGTGCGTGCTGCCTGCCAGTCGCTGCAGGCGCAACTGCCGCAGGCCCAACGCCTGCTGGTGTGTGGCGGCGGCGCCTTCAATCTGCACTTGATGCGCCGCCTCGCCGCGCTGCTGCCGGGGGTGGCGGTGGCCTCGACCGCCAGCGCCGGCCTGCCGCCGCTGCAGGTGGAGGCTGCAGCATTCGCCTGGCTGGCGCGGGCCTTTGTGCAGCGCCAGCCGGCCAACTGCCCTGCTGTGACCGGGGCGATGGGTGGGCGGGTGCTGGGGGCGCTTTACCCGGCGGCTTGAGTGACGGTTTGAGCGGCGGCTTGAGCGGCGCTCAAAGAATGAAGCGCGACAAATCCTCGTTGCGCGACAGCTCGCCCAGCTTGGCGTCCACCGCCGCCGCGTCGATCAGCACGGTCTGGCCGCTGCGATTGGGGGCGTCGAAGCTGACATCGTCGAGCAAGCGCTCCATCACCGTGGCCAGCCGGCGCGCGCCGATGTTCTCGGTGCGCTCGTTCACATCGTGGGCTAGCTGCGCCAGGCGGCGGATGGCCTCGGGGGTGATCTCAAGCGCCACCCCCTCGGTGGCCAGCAGGGCCTGGTATTGCTTGATCAGGCTGGTCTGGGTGCTGACCAGGATGGCCTCGAAATCGTCCACCGACAAGGGGCTCAGCTCCACCCGGATCGGGAACCGGCCTTGCAGCTCGGGGATCAGGTCACTCGGCTTGGCCAGGTGGAAGGCGCCCGAGGCGATGAACAGGATGTGGTCGGTCTTGACCATGCCGTGCTTGGTGGTCACGGTGGTGCCTTCGACCAGCGGCAGCAGATCGCGTTGCACGCCCTGGCGCGAGACCTCGGGGCCGCCGTGGTCGCTGCGGCTGGTGACCTTGTCGATCTCGTCGATGAAGACGATGCCGTTGTTCTCGGCATTGGCCAGCGCCTGGGTCTTGATGTCCTCGTCGTTGACCAGCTTGGCGGCTTCTTCCTCGACCAGCAGCCGGCGTGCCTCGGCAATGCCCAGCTTGCGGGTTTTTTGGCGCGGGCTGCCCATCTGCGAGAACATGCCCTTCAACTGCTCGGCCATCTCCTCCATGCCGGGCGGGGTGACGATGTCCACGCTGGCGCGCGGCTCGGTCAGCGTCAGCTCGATCTGCTTGTCGTCGAGCGCCCCCTCGCGCAGCCGTTTGCGCATCACCTGGCGAGCGGTGTTTTCGGTCTTGTCAGCGGCCGGTGCGGCGCTGGAGAAACCCAGCTCATGGCGCGGCGGCGGCACCAGCACATCCAGGATGCGCTCCTCGGCGGCGTCCTCGGCATGCAGGCGCTGGCGCTGCATTGCGGCCTCGCGGGCTTGCTTGACGGCAATGTCCACCAGGTCGCGGATGATGGTGTCCACATCCTTGCCCACATAGCCCACCTCGGTGAACTTGGTGGCCTCGACCTTGATGAAGGGCGCATCGGCCAGCCTGGCCAGGCGGCGCGCGATCTCGGTCTTGCCCACCCCTGTGGGGCCGATCATCAGGATGTTCTTGGGCGTGATCTCGGTGCGCAGTGCGCCGGTTACCTGCTGGCGGCGCCAGCGGTTGCGCAGCGCAATGGCCACCGCCCGCTTGGCCGCAGCCTGGCCGACGATGTGGCGGTCCAGCTCGGAGACGATTTCTTGCGGGGTCATCGACATGTTTTGCCTTGCGCCAAAGCTGTCAGCCCAGCGTCTCGATGGTGTGTTGCTGATTGGTGTAGATGCACAGCTCACCGGCAATCACCAGCGACTGTTTGACGATGTCGACCGCACTCAAAGCGGTGTGGGCCAGCAGCGCGCGGGCGGCGGCCTGGGCATAGGCGCCGCCCGAGCCGATGGCGACGATGCC
>JANLZT010000072.1:0-6132 GCA_031366465.1 Betaproteobacteria bacterium
TGCTGGCTGAACTGCTGGTCCAGCAGGCTGAACAGCCGGGCGTCGTCCTCGGCGCCATAGCCGGCCGCCAGCGCGGCCTGGAATACAGCCGCCACCTTGCTGCCCAGGGCCGGCGCCAGGCCGGCCTGCGCGGCCATGGCCAGCGCCAGCGCGGTGTCCTTGGCCAGCAGCGTGGTGTGGGCGCGCGGTGCAAAGTCGCCCGCCAGGGCGCGCGCCAGGCGGTCGCTGCCGATCCAGCTCTGGCCGCTGGATTGCGCGATCACGGCCAGCGTGGTGGCCGGGTCCAGGCCCAGTTGGCTGGCCAGGGCCAGGGCCTCGGCGGCGCCGGCCAGGTTGATGGCGGCCAGCAGGTTGTTGACCAGCTTGGTGCGGGCCCCATCACCAGGCCGGCTGCTGATGCGCCACAGGCCGGTTGCCAGGTGTTGCAGCAGCGGTGCGTGCTGCACCCACAGCGCGTCGCTGCAGGCCACCATCAGGCTGATCTGGCCATCGCGGGCGCGCGCCGGGCCGCCCGACATCGGCGCATCGATGCAGCCCAGCCCCAGGGCCTGCAGGCGCTGCGCCAGGCGCTCGACATCGGCCGGGCCGAGGGTGGGGCACAGCATCACCGCAGCGCCCGGCGCCAGCGCCGCTGCGGCGCCCGCCGGCCCGAACAGCACGGCCTCGGTCTGGGCCGCATCGACCACCACCACCAGCAGCAGGCTGCAGCCCGCCGCCGCACTGGCCGGCGTTTGTGCAACCACCGCCCCGGCGGCGGCGGCCAGCGCGCAGCGGCTGGCGTCCAGATCGTGCACCTGCACCGGCTGCCCGGCATCGCGCAGCCGCAGGGCCAGGCCCAGGCCCATGTTGCCGATGCCGACCACGCCCACCGGCGTGCCGCACAGCGGGCCGCCCGGGGCCGTCATCGCTGCATCAGCCCGCGGCTGCGGGCGATGGCCATCAACATGCCCAGCGCCACGCCCAGCGTGACCATCGCGGTGCCGCCATAGCTGATGAAGGGCAGCGGCACCCCCACCACCGGCAGGATGCCGCTGACCATGCCCATGTTGACAAAGGCATAGGTGAAGAAGCTCAGGCTGAGCGCGCCGGCCAGCAGGCGCGAGAACACGGTGGGCGCCTGCGCGGCGATCCACAGCCCGCGCAGGATCAGGAAGCCAAAACCCACGATCAGCGCGGCGGTGCCGGCCAGGCCGAACTCCTCGCCAAAGGCGGCGAAGATGAAGTCGGTGGTGCGCTCGGGGATGAACTCGAGGTGGGTCTGGGTGCCGCTCATGAAGCCCTTGCCGGTGAGCCCGCCCGAGCCGATGGCGATCATGCCCTGGATGATGTGGAAGCCCTTGCCAAGCGGGTCCGTCGTGGGGTCGAGCAGGGTGCAGATGCGTTGCTTCTGGTAGTCGCGCAGGCCGTGCCAGGCCACGTCGGGCTGGCACAGCGCGTCGCCGCTGACCACGATCGCCCCGATGGCCAACCCGGTCGCCAGCATCACCGGCACCAGCAGCCGCCAGGACAGGCCGGCAAAGAAGATCACGTACAGGCCGCCTGAGAGCACCAGGATGGCGGTGCCCAGGTCGGGCTGCTTGGCCACCAGGCCCACCGGCAGCAGCAGCAGCAGGCCGGCGATCACAAAGTCGAGCAGGCGCAGATGGCCCTCGCGCCGCTGGAACCACCAGGCCAGCATCAGCGGCATCGCCAGTTTGAGGATCTCGCTGGGCTGGATGGTCACCAGGCCAATCGACAACCAGCGGGTGGCGCCCTTCTTGGTGATGCCGAACAGCGCGGTGGCCAGCAGCAGCGCCACGCCCACGCTGAACAGGGGCACCGCCAGCGCCTGCAGCCGCTGCGGCGGCACCTGCGCCACCGCGAACATCAGCAGTGCGGCCAGCAGCATGTTGCGGCCGTGGTCGACAAACCGGCTGCCGTGGTCATAGCCCACCGAGTACATCGCCACCAGGCCCAGCGCCGACAGCGCCAGCACCACCAACAGCAGGGGCAGGTCGAAGCCCGCGAACACCGGGCGCAGCCGGGCCCACAGCGACGGGCGGTCGTAGACGACGATCACCGTGGGCCTCGGGGCTCGGCCGGGCTGGCGCTGGTGGTCACGGCGGCCGGGGTGGCCGACTTGACGGTTGCTGCCGCCGTTGCCGCCAGCAGCGGCGGTGGCGACGGCAGGCCCAGGTCGGCCAGCGACACCTCGCTGGCGCGGCGCGGTGTGCCGATGGGCGCCAGGCTCTTGCCGATCTGGGTGGCGGCGATGTCCTCCTCGCTCGGCCACTGGCCGGCCAGCAGGTAGTCGAACACCCGGCGCGCGATCGGCGCGGCCGCAGTCGAGCCGAAGCCGGCGTTCTCGACGATCACCGCCAGCGCGATGGTGGGCGCATCCAGCGGCGCAAAGGCGGTGTAGAGCGAGTGGTCGCGCTGGTACTCACCGATCCGCGCGGCGTTGTACTTCTCGTTGGCGCGCAGGCCCACCGCCTGGGCGGTGCCGGTCTTGCCGCCCGATTTGTAGGGCGCGCCGACAAACACCGCCCGCGAGGTGCCCTCCTGCGTCACGCCATGCAGGGCATTGGCGATCAAGGCCACATGCTCGGGTTTGAGCGGCAGCGCGCTGATCGCCTCACCGGCCATCGGCGTGGCCACCTGGCTGACCACGTCGCGCACCTCGCGCACCAGCCGGGGTGCAAAGCGCTGGCCGCCCGAGACCAGGGTGGCGGTGGCGCTGGCCAACTGCAGCATCGTGAAGTTGTTGTAGCCCTGGCCGATGCCCAGCGAGATGGTCTCGCCGGCATACCACTTCTGCTGCTCGGGCTTTTTGTAGGCGCGCTTCTTCCAGGCGGTGGACGGCAGCAGGCCGGTGGCCTCGCCGTCCAGGTCGATGTCGGTCTTGCGGCCGATGCCAAAGGGTTCGAGCTGGTCGTGGATCAGGTCCACCCCCAGCTCGTTGGCCAGGCTGTAGAAGTAGACGTTGCTCGATTCGACGATCGCCCGGCGCATGTTCATGATGCCGCCGCGCTCGTTCTCGGGGCTGCCGAAGCGGTGGCCGCCAAACATGAAGAATCCCGGGTCGTTGATCAGCGTGCCGGGCGCGCGCTTGCCGGTGTTGAGCGCGGCCATCGCCATGAAGGGCTTGTAGGTGCTGCCGGGCGGGTAGGTGCCGCGCAGCGCGCGGTTGAGCAGCGGTTTGTCCGGGCTTTCGTTCAGGCCGCGCCAGCTCTCGACGTCGATGCCGTCAACGAACAGATTGGGGTCGAAGCTGGGCTTGCTGACAAAGGCCAGGATTTCACCCGAGCGCGGGTCGATCGCCACCAGCGCGCCGCGGCGCTCACCGAACAGCTCTTCGACCAAGGCCTGCAGCTTGATGTCGATGGCCAGCACCAGGGTGTTGCCGGGCTGGGCCGGGTGGCTTTTCAGGCGCCGCACCGCGCGCCCGCCGGCCGAGGTCTCCATCTCCTCGAAGCCGGTGGTGCCGTGCAGTTGCTGCTCATAGTGCTGTTCCAGGCCGATCTTGCCGATCACGTCGGTGCCGCGGTAGTTGGCCAGCACATCGTCGTCCCAGTCGGCCATCGCTTTTTTCTCGGCGCTGTTGATGCGGCCGATGTAGCCGATCAAATGGCTGCCGACCTCGCCTGCGGGGTAGTTGCGGAACAGCCGGGCCCGCACGTCCACGCCGGGAAAGCGGTACTTTTGCGCCATGAAGCGCGCCACCTCTTCGTCGCTCAACTTGGTGCGGATGGGCAGCGACTCGAAGCTCTTGCTCTCGTCCTGCAGGCGCTTGAAGCGGCGGCGGTCACGCGGCTGAACCTCCAAGACCTGCGCCAGTTGGTCGATCACCGCGTCGATCTCACCCTTGAGCTTGGACGGTGTGATCTCCAGCGTGTAGGCCGAGTAGTTGGTGGCCAGCACCACGCCGTTGCGGTCGACGATCAAACCGCGGTTGGGCACCACCGGCACCACAGCCACCCGGTTGGCCTCGGCCTGCTGGGCCAGGTCTTCGTGGCGCACCACCTGCAGCCAGACCAGGCGCGCCCCCAGCAGCCCGAAGCACAACAGCACAAACAGGGCAGCCGCCAACAGACGGGCATTGAAGCGGTCGAGCTCACGTTCGAGGTTGCGCAGCTCGGTCATGCCAGCGCACGCGGCCATGCAGGCAAGCGACCGCTGCGGATCCGGCTCTGCCGGTCCGCTGGCGGTGCCGCCCTGGGGGGGAGGCGCCGAAGGCGCATCGGGGGGGGGCTCATAGCGGCCGATTTTCATCGGGATCGGGCGCCCGGCGCTGAGGCGCCAGCAGCAGCAGCACCGCCACTGGCCACAGCAGGGCCTCCAACAGCGGCGCGCCCAGCAGCCACCAGCCCGGCAACAAACCCCCGGCGATCAGGCGTGCCAGCAGCGACACCGCATGTGCCGCCACAAACACCGGCAGCACATGCAGGGCCTGCGCCGGCACGCCAAACCACAGCACCCTGCGGTGCACGGTGATCGCCAGAAAGCTCAGCAGCGTGTAGGCCAGCGCGTGCTGGCCCAGCAGCGCGGCCTGGTGCACGTCCATCACCAGGCCGAAGAAAAAGGCCACGCCCACCCCCACCCGGCGTGGCTGGTGCACGTTCCAGAACACCAGCACCAGCGCCAGCAGGTCGGGCGACGCGACATGCCGGCCTCCGGGCAGCATCTGCAGCAGCGCGGCCAGCACCAGGGTGAAGGCGATGAAGAACGGGTTGACCGGCAGCAGCAGCTGGTCAGCGCCACGCGGCATGATCATCGGACGGCCTCTGCGCTGCTGGCGGTGCTGGCTGGGCGGCCGGGCTTGCCAGCGGCCTTGTCGCCGCCCGCGCCGCCCAAGCCCGTGCCCTTGCCGGCCGGCTTGTCGGGCGCTGGCGGCTCGGGCCGCGCGGGCATCTGCAGGCCGGTGGGATCGAGCACCAGCAGGTGGCGCAAGCCGTCCAGGCCGGCGGCCGGTGTCAGCAGGATGCGGGCAAAGCCGGCGTCCGAGCGACGGTCCACCCGGCTGACCTGGGCCACCGCCAGGCCGGCCGGGTAGACGCCGTCCACGCCGCTGGTGGTCAGCAGATCGCCCACCTGCACATCGGCGTTGCCGGCCATGAAGCGCAGCTCCATCGCGCTGCCGCCCTCGGCGCCGCCAAAGGCCGCACCGCGCTGCTGGTTGCGGGTGTTGAGCACGGGGATCGCGGCGTCACGGTCTACCAGCAGCGTGACCACCGCACTCAAGGGGTAGACCTCGGTCACCTGGCCCAGCACACCGGCCTCGTTGATCACCGGTGAGCCGGCCACCACGCCCTGGCGCGCACCGCGGTTGATGAAGATCTTGCGCGAGTAGGGGTCGGCCGCCTCGTAGAGCAGCTCGGCCGCCTGGGCCTTGACCTGCAGTGCCGGCTGCAGCCCCAGCAGGCCGCGCAGCCGGGTGTTCTCGGCGCCCAGCACGTCGGCGCGGGCCGCCCGCTCGGCCTGGCGCGCCAGTTGCAGCCGGGCAGCGTTCTCGGCGCCCTGGGCGGCCTTGATGCCCTGCAGGTAGCTCAGGCCGTTGTGCATCAAATCCACCGGAACCTGCAGCGCCGTCTGCACCGGCAGCAGGCCGGTGGCCACCGCCGCGCGCAGCGGCCGGGTGAAGCGCCAGCGGCTGTCGGCCGCCATCAAAAACACCGCCAGCGCCGAGAACAGCGCCAGCTTGGTCAACGCCGACGGGCCTTGGCGGAAAAAGGGCGGCGGGGTGCGGTCAATCGTGCCCAGCGGCATGGCCCGTCACCTGCGGCGCGCCAAAAGCCGACCCCGTGCGCGACGAGCCGGCTGCAGGCTGCACATCGGCGCTTACTCCGAGGTGAAGATCGAGTGCAGCCGTTCCATGCGCTCCAGCGCCATGCCGCAGCCGCGCACCACGCAGGTCAGCGGGTCTTCGGCCACCAGCACCGGCAGGCCGGTTTCTTCGGCCAGCAGGCGGTCCAGGTCGCGCAGCAGGGCGCCGCCGCCGGTCAGCATCATGCCGCGCTCGGCGATGTCGGCACCCAGCTCGGGTGGGGTTTGTTCGAGCGCGTTCTTGACCGCCGAGACGATCTGGTTGAGGGGGTCGGTGAGCGCTTCGAGGATCTCGTTGCTGCTGATGGTGAAGCTGCGCGGCACGCCTTC